>JBGPRV010000069.1:0-6837 GCA_041489785.1 Dehalococcoidia bacterium
AGTAGAAAGTCTTCATTTATTTGACTCTTTGTCCATGTTGACTTAAAATATAGTTTCGTACATAATTGCCCACATAGCTCAGTAGGTAGAGCACATTCTTGGTAAGAATGGGGTCACCAGTTCGAATCTGGTTGTGGGCTTTGAAATAAAAGGAGGTTAAGATGGCTAAAAAAGTTTATGAGCGTGTTAAGCAACATATCAATGTGGGCACTATAGGACATGTTGACCATGGGAAAACCACACTGACTGCAGCCATGACACAGGTATTATCGAAAGCAGGCTTTGCACAATTCCGACCCTATGATTCCATAGATAATGCTCCTGAAGAAAAAGCTCGTGGACTAACGATTGCCATTTCCCATATTGAGTATGAGACTGAGAAGCGTCATTATTGCCATGTTGACTGTCCCGGCCATGCTGACTATATCAAGAACATGATAACTGGAGCTGCTCAGATGGATGGGGCTATTTTGGTAGTCGCTGCCGATGACGGTCCTATGCCACAAACCAGGGAACACATCCTTCTAGCCCGGCAGGTGAACGTTCCTCGCATGATGGTGGCTCTCAATAAGGTAGACCTGGTAGATGACACGGAGTTGTTAGATTTGGTAGAGATGGAGGTTCGAGACTTACTGAAAAAGTATAACTTTCCTGGTGATGAAGTCCCTGTTGTGCGGGTAAGTGCTCTTAAGTCTCTGGAATGTGGCTGTGGAAAAAGAGATTGCAAATGGTGTGGAGCAATTTGGAAGTTGTTGGATGCTATAGATGAGTATATCCCCATGCCCAAGAGGGAAAGGGACAAACCATTCTTGATGCCGATAGAAGATGTTTTCAGTATCAAAGGACGGGGGACTGTGCCTACAGGCCGAGTAGAACGAGGGGTGATCAAAGGCGGTAATGAAATAGAGATAGTAGGATTAAAGGAGACGAAGAAAACAGTGGCGATTAGCTTAGAGATGTTTCATAAGACCATGAACGAAGCAGAGGCCGGCGATGCTGTTGGAGTCCTATTGCGAGGCGTAGAACGAGATGAAATAGAACGGGGTCAGGTTCTAGCAGCGCCAGGGACGGTCAAACCTCATACCGAAGCCGAGGTTGAAGTATATATTTTGACCAAGGAGGAAGGCGGCAGGCATACACCTTTCTTCAATGGTTATAAACCCCAGTTTTTTATCAGAACCCTGGACGTTACGGGCGAAATAAGTCTTCCCGAGGGTGTGGAGATGGCTATGCCCGGTGACAGCCTGGCGCACATGAAGATTAAGACCATTTACCCTGTGGCTATGGAACAAGGATTGCGCTTTGCTATCAGGGAGGGTGGCAAGACAGTTGGTGCTGGCGTGATTAGCAAGGTTATCGCATAAATATCGACTCATACGCATTTTGCAAACTTTTAAATAGACGTGGCTAAGAAGAAGGGCGATTTACGCGTAATTATCCAGCTAGCTTGCGGTCAATGCTCGCGGAGAACATATACTACGACAAAGAACAAGAAAAATGATTCGCAACGGCTGGAATTGAATAAGTATTGCCCTTATTGTCGTGGCTACACTATTCATAAAGAAACAAAGTAACTTATGACAACCCGTGCTAATAAAGCGAGTGCCAAGTCCGCTCCGGCTAAAAAATCGAGGTTCAGTTTCTTTGTCGAGGTAGTAGCTGAACTGCGAAAAGCACACTGGCCAACAAGGCAGGAAGCTTTGAGGTTGAGTATTTTGGTACTCACTGTGTGTATTGTCGTGGGACTTATTTTGGGTGCTTTAGATTTGGCTTTTACAAGACTATTTTTGCTTCTAGGCGGTTAGTATCAATGATTGATGGAGAATGGTACTTATTATACGTCTCTTCGGGTCACGAGGAGCAGGCCAGAAGGAATTTAGAACAGCGTATCAAGTATATGGATGTAGGCGACAAGATATTTGATGTGGTGATACCCACAACTAAAGAGATTGAAATCAAAGCTGGAAAGCGGCATACGATGACCAAGAAAGCTTTCCCAGGCTATATCATGGTAAATATGAAATTAGACGAGCATAGCTGGGATATGGTACGCAACACCCCTGGGGTCGCTGGCTTTGTGAGTGCTGGTACTAAGCCTGTTCCTTTACCTAAACAAGAGGCGGATGCCATCCTGCAACGTATGGAGGAAGCTCCTACCGAAGTTGAAATGACTTTTAAGGAAAAAGATAGTGTACGTGTAACGAGTGGGCCTTTTATTGACTTCATCGGCAAAGTGGAGCAACTTAATCTGAACAAAGGTAAGGCAATAGTTTTACTATCGCTCTTTGGCCGGGAAACACCTGTGGAATTGGACCTCCTGGGGATAGAAAAGATATAACGTGTCCTGAGTAGAACCCAGGACGCAATGAAAGAGAGAATCAGTAATGGCGAAGAAGGTTAAAGCGGTCATTAAGTTGCAGATACAGGCAGGTAAAGCTACTCCAGCACCACCTGTGGGGCCTGCTTTAGGGCAACATGGTATTAATATCATGGCTTTTTGTAAGGAATATAATGAACGGACTGCTTCTCAAGAAGGTTTCATCATTCCTGCTGAGATAACTGTATATGAGGATCGGTCCTTTAACTTTGTGACCAAGATGCCACCTGTTTCTGATCTATTACGGCGTGCTTTGGGAGTAGAGAAGGGTAGTGGTAATGCCGGGAGCGAGAAGATAGGCAAGATAAGCAAAGATACAGTTTATGAGATCGCACGGAATAAAATGAAGGACCTCAATACGACTGATATTGATAAGGCAGCAAGCATTGTTGCCGGCACGGCTCGGAGCATGGGAGTTGAGGTAGAACAAATTTAAGTTCTTAAAAATTCGTAGAATTTTGAGGGTATAAATAAGTGGAAAAACACGGTAAGAAATATCAGGAAGCTAGTAAACTTGTAGATAAGTCCAAAGCCTATTCCCCTGAAGAAGCAATCGAGTTGGCTAAGAAAGCTTCCTACGCCAAATTTGATGAGACCGTTGAGCTCCATTTGAGGATGGGAATCGATCCCCGCGCTGCTGACCAACAGGTGCGTGGTGTAATTCTATTGCCTAACGGACTGGGGAAGAAGATACGGGTGCTAGTCTTTACCCAAGGTGAGGGTGTAAAGTTGGCGGAGGAAGCAGGTGCTGACTATGCTGGAGCAGACGAGCTTATTAAACAAATTGAAGGTGGCTGGCTTGAGTTTGATGTATCTATTGCTACCCCTGATGTGATGCCTAAAGTAGCTAAGCTCGGTCGTATTTTAGGGCGACGAGGTTTGATGCCCAATCCCAAGTCTGGCACCGTAGTACAGTCTCAGGACCTAGCGCGAGTTGTGAAAGAAACTCGTAAGGGTAGAACTGAATTTCGTTTGGATAGGACAGCTATTATCCATTTGCCCATTGGCAAAATCAGTTTTGATAAGGACAAGCTCTTGGAGAACTTGGCAGCAGCGGTCGAAGCTATTGTTAAAGCGAAGCCCAGTGGATCTAAAGGGCAATACATCAAGAGCGCGTTTCTATCTACCGCCATGGGGCCAGGATTCAAACTGGATATTTCATCTATGCTTGCTGTGTCAAGTCTTTTGAGCAAGTAACCTGACCGGAGGCTACCAAATCTTATAAGGCCCTGTATTCAAGGAAGTTGCTATTTCCATGCCTGCATCTACTGGGATTATCACAGGAGACATTCATATAAACTTGAGACACGAAAGACAATAAATAATGAAAGCTCTAATAATCTATATCTCTGTACACCAGGGCAACACTGAAAAGGTTGCTAAGGTAATGGCAAATACTCTTGATGCCGCCTTGTTACAGGTGAAGCAAGCGAATGCCAGTATGCTTGAGCAGTATGATTTAATCGGTTTTGGCTCAGGGATTTATTTTGGCAAACATCATGAAAGTCTTTTAGATTTTGTTGATAAGCTGCCCGTGCTCAGAAACAAGAAGGCGTTCATTTTTTCCACAAGCGGACTAAGGAAAATACGGCTTGTCCATAATTTCGACAAACCGCTCAAAGGAAAATTGCAGCGGAAAGGCTTCGATATTATCGGCGAATTCTCCTGCAGGGGACTTGATACATACAGGGCAACTAAGCTCGTTGGCGGAATAAACAAGGGCAGACCAGATGCAAAGGACTTAAAACAAGCAGAAGATTTCGCCAGCGGCCTCAAAAATTCTGGGGCATCATAACTTTAGACATTGTTGTCCAATTAACGGCTCACCAGCAGTTTCCCCAATTCTTCAGCTTCCCGCATCAACGCTTCATTATTTGCAATCTCACCGGCCTTCATCGCACTGCCGTACACCATGCCAACGATCTTTGATCTTGTGTAACGGTAAGCATCTTGAAATGTTCGCAACGCATTCACACACCCGGATTTGACCGGATCAGCATCCCCGTAACTCATTGCAATGGCGATCCGTTTGCCTGCAAAAGGATTCTTTGCATAAGCAGGGAGTGCGTAACAGCGATCCATAAATATCTTTGTCTGAGCGGACATTGTAAACCAATAAACCGGGCTGGCAATGACCCAGGCAGCTGATCTTATTAACTTCGGGTATATTTCTTGCATGTCGTCTTTAATTGCACATCCTTTGCTATCATGCTTTTGGCAAGTGTCACAACCTCTGCAGGGACTGATTTTCAGGTCTTGAAGAAACAAAGTTTCCACTTCTGCACCCGCGGATTTTGCCCCTCGGGAAATCCGGGCTGCCAAAGTAGAGCTATTTCCCTTTCTCCTCGGACTACCTAAAATGACCAGTACTTGCTTAGTCTCTGCTTTGTTTTCCAATGTCCTTACCTCCTAAATGATATTCAAAAAACTATTCCCTGCTCCTGACAATGATTTTCGTTCCTGCGGCTACCTTTTTAAATATCGTGGCGTCGCCGATGACTTTGCCAAACACAGTAACCGGACTCGCCGGGCGAATTTCATCTCCCTGGCTTACAGGAGTGGGGCCGAAGAAGATACAAAACGCATTGCCGTCAGGCCAGTAGCCTAGATCTCCTATGCTTACCAATTCTTGTCCAGCCTCTAACTTAAGTCTAAGGGGGATGGAGAAATATATTTCGTCTCCCCAGAGATTGACACGGCCTTTGATGGGCAACGCTTCCCAGATTGCCTGAGCCGTGCTGGTATTATTTAGCTCAGCCGTTGCTTCAATCGCTCCTGCTATTATCCGAATTCTTCTTCCCATGTTTGCCAACCCCTGACAAGCTCATGGCTGAGTCTGTAAGAGATTGTATCAGTCGGAAAAACGAACTAACAATCTCAGTCTATCTTTTTGAACATTTTGCCCTTGGTTCCACACACGGGACAGCTATCAGGTGGTTCTTTTCCCGAGGTATAGCCGCAGACGGGACATACATAGTAGGCATAGGTCTCTTTGGCGGCGCTCAGATTATCAAGGAGCTTCTGGTAAAGCTGTGCATGAATCTTTTCTACCTCATTGGCAAGATAAAATGACCGTTCTGCTTCTTTATTCCCTTCAACTTTGGCAGACTCCAGCATCTTGGGATACATGGTCTTGAATTCATGGGTCTCACCTGTTATAGCCTCCAGCAGGTTCTCTTTGGTACTCTTGATTCCCTTGAGCGCTCTAAGATGATTGTGGGCATGAATAGTCTCAGCTTCGGCAGCGGCTCTAAATAGCTTTGCTACCTGCGGATAGCCCTCCTTGTCAGCAGCGGCAGCAAAGGCAAGATATTTGCGGTTTGCCTGGGATTCTCCGGCAAAGGCGTCTCTTAGGTCTTGTTCAGTCTTCGACATAGCTACTTTCCCTCCTCTCGATACTAGACATTAGCGGGTGAATAGGCTCATTATACTATTGGTGAGTATCAGCTGCCAGTTTTCAGCCTGTAGAATTCTACTGAACTACGGCGGTAGCCGTCAGGATACCACATGTCTCAGACTATCGGGATGGCTCAAAGGAATAAGGTCACTTGTTTGAAGATAGTGATATATCCGCTGGATTGTGTGTTACCCTTGTGCTTTCTATCAGGAGTGAGGTACCATTCTACTTGAGTACTTTATGTGGCATACTTAAATATGAACTTCGAGTCAGTCTCTGGCAAGGGGGTGAAAATGAAAGTAGCTAAAGTGAGCGAAATGAAAGACCTGGACAGGCTTGCTACGGAAGAATTTGGCATCTCGGAAGGCCTTTTGATGGAGAACGCCGGTCAGGCAGTGTACTTCGTCATGTTGCAGGAATTCGGCATAAAGAACAACAAATTCGTTGTCCTTTGTGGTGGTGGTAACAATGGTGGGGACGGGTTGGTTGTTGCCAGGAAGATTCACTCCAATGGTGGGGAAGTAAAGGTCTTTCTTCTGGACGATGAAGCCAAATTTAAAGGGGCAGCAAAAAAGAACTTTGAAATAGTATCCAGAATGCCCATAGAGATGTCCAAAGTTAGCTCAATTGATTCCGTAATACCTGAGCTTCTTGATTGTGATGCCGTCGTGGATGCCATATTTGGCACAGGTCTTGTCCGAAAGGTCAGCGGGATATACAAAGATGTAATTCAACTGATAAACGAGAGCCAAAGTACAGTATTTAGCGTGGACATTCCTTCAGGCATAAATGGCGATACCGGAGAGGTTATGGGTGTGGCAGTAGAGGCAGATTATACCGTAACATTTGGGCTTCCCAAGGTTGGAACTATGATTTATCCAGGGTATGAGCACTGCGGAAAACTATACGTTTCACATATATCTTTCCCACCTGCCCTCTATAATTCCCACGCCATAAAGGTAGAAATCAATAATCCTGTAGAGCTGCCAGAAAGAGCCAAAGATACTCACAAGGGCAGCTATGGAAAGGCGCTCTTTATTGCCGGCTCTGCAAGTTACCTTGG
>JBGPRV010000070.1:0-6812 GCA_041489785.1 Dehalococcoidia bacterium
TACTTGTGTAATGTTTGTGAGATTTTAAAAAGGAGGAAAAAGACTTATGGAAAAAGCAAAGTTTTATACCCTTCCACAATTGCCCTACCGATATGATGAGTTGCAGCCTTATGTATCCCAAGAACAGTTAACTCTACACCACCAGAAGCATCATCAGGCGTACGTCAATAGTGCTAATGCCATACTCGAGAGGCTGGACAAGGCTCGCAAAGAAGGTGCTGACTTTGATGTCAAGGCTACTTTGAAAGAGCTTTCGTTTCACATCGGAGGACACCTGCTACACTCATTGTTCTGGGCCAATCTAGCACCAGCGGGCAAAGGCGGGGGAAAGCCAACCGGGACTTTGAGCACAGCCCTGGAGAAAGAGTTCGGAAGTTTTGAAAGGTTCAAAAAGGAATTCAGTCTGGCTGCTACCAGCGTGGAAGGCTCGGGATGGGCAGCACTCAGTTTTTGCAGGCAAACTAACAGACCAATAATAATGCAGATAGAAAAACATAACACAAATGTTTATCCCATGTTTACCATCCTCATGGTTATTGACGTCTGGGAGCATGCTTATTATCTGGATTATAAGAACGAGAGAGCTAAATTCGTTGATTCTTTCTGGAACATCGTCAACTGGGATGAGGTGAACAAAAGGCTGGAAAAGATATTGAAGTAGTTTTAGGGCAAGGGGTGCATAAAAGCATTAAAAGCAGTGGCTAAGGCGATTGAACTTTTGCTTTGTGCAGGCAAGGAGGTTGATGGACAAGAACGAAGTTAAAAGAGGCTTTTTAGAATTAAGAAAGCACAAGTAAAGGAGGTGTCGAACATGGAAGAGATAAAAGAACAAATAAGTCGAATGCCTCGCATAGGCGAGCTGGCACCAGTTTTTGAGGCACCAACTACTCACGGTGTGCTCAAGCTGGAAGATTTTAAAGGAACCTGGCTGATTCTCTTTTCCCACCCGGCGGATTTCACCCCGGTGTGCACTACTGAGTTCATCGCTTTTACCGAGATTTATCCCAAACTACAAAAGCGGGGGGTGGAGCTCCTGGGCCTTAGTGTAGATAGTGTCTCCTCGCATATTGCCTGGGTGCGCAATATCGAAGAGAAAACCGGGGTAAAGATACCGTTCCCTGTTATCGCTGACCTCAGTAAAGAAGTCTCCCTTGCCTATGGCATGATTCACCCCGGTCAGAGCAAGACCGAAACTGTCAGATGCGTGTTCATAATCGACCCTAACCAGAAAATCAGGACTATACTCTACTACCCGCTGACCACCGGCAGGAACATGGATGAGATACTCAGAATAATAGACGCATTACAAACGACGGATAAGAATGCTGTAGCTACTCCAGCCAACTGGCGACCGGGTGATAAGGTAGTGGTGCCGGCGCCGAACACGCAGGAAATGGCTGAAGAGAGGCTCAAGCAAGGGTATGAGTGCGTAGACTGGTATTTATGTAAGAAAAAGCTCTAGGCAAAATAGGAGGATTTTGAGTTGCGATCACATTCTGCACGGCCATCACTTCATTTCCGCCACTAAGCTAGACAGCCCCCCTTTATCGCTATACTGGCAGCGCTCCAAATCGAAGTCAGCCTAGCCACTACAGCGAGAATATATGGGAGATTTAGATGACTAGCGGAGTTAGATGTTGGTGCCAACATTGCGATCGGGAATTAAAACCAAGTCACACCGGCAAATGTCCATATTGTGGTGAAACTGGCAAAAGATGCGAAGCAACTGCTAGTGTTACACTTGGGTTGAAGGTCTCCGCTTCGGCAACAAGGACAAGGGCATATTTTGAGTGGGGCAATAAAAAAATAAGAGCCCTTATCGGAGCTATCGCGATAGATGCTGCGATTGCTTCAGTATCTACAGTGGTTGGATTTTTCGTTAGCAATGCACTTGGAGCATTGATTGGATTTGTAGTCAGCTTGGTCATAATTATTATTTCTAACGTTTTCTTTAAAAGAAGGGTCAAAACAATAATTCGTGAAATTAAGGAAATTTGAGGGTCGTAATAAAGGAGGAGAATATGGCATGTATTAGCCCCGATGGTAAACCTACTGAGTCAGGTACCAAGGTGCTCCGTGCCCTACAGGCAGGGTTGAAGTCTCCCGAAGAAATCGCCAGGGATGCTGGGCTGCCGCTATTCAGGGTAAGAAGCGGCCTCCGTGAGCTTACTCAGGCTGGACTAGCTGACCAAAAAGGAGATAGCTACAAGCTTAGTGAAAAGGGAGCCAAGCTGCTAAAGTAATATTCCAGGCGATATTGAATGTATATAGGGAGTGTCTTACCCTCACAAGACCAACAACTTGTTGGTGAGGAGGGTGAAGTGTCTATCGCGATGAAATAGACAGAAAAGTGGGCGACACAGGAGGGACAAATGGACAAAAATAAAATTGTTGCTTTACTAAATCAAGACCTTAAGGGGGAACACACAGCCATTATTCAATATCTGGTCCATGCCCATGCTATGGGCGAGGGTGAGATGGCCTGTGAGATCGAGGCCATTGCCCGGGAGGAAATGCGCCATTTTGACTGGCTGGCTGAGACCATAGCCAACCTGGGTAACACTCCCAGCATTGAAAGAGGAGAAATGCGCACAGGCGGCGACTCGGTTTCCGACTGGATGAAAAACGACGTGCTTCAGGAAGAAGATGGCATTGCCTTATATAAAGAGCACATCAAGTCCATCGACCATCCTAAGATAAGGCGGCTGTTGAAGCGAATCCTTTCCGATGAAAAATCACATCAAGGCGACTTTGAACACTTTGTAACTAAAGCTCAGAAAGAAGGCCTCAGGGATTTAAGGGGCTCTCGCCAGGACAAGATTGCCCAGGTTCTCAACTGGGGCATCGAGCATGAATATACCGTTATCCTTCAATATCTTCTCCACTCCTATATGACGCCCAACGAGGATGTCAAGAAGGAAATGGATGACCAGGCTATAAACGAGATGCAACACCTGGGATGGCTGTCGGAAAAGATGGTTGGCAGAAAAGGCACTCCCAAGATTGAGCACACCAAGGTGGATAAATCCACCAAGATCGCTGATATGCTTCGGGCAGATATTCAGATTGAGAAAAAGGTGGCGGCTGAATATGACCGCGCTGCCAAAGAAATGAAAGACTCTGACCTGAAAGAGCTTCTCTCCCGGATAAGGGACCACGAATTGTACCACGTTGATGTATTCAACGATTTGTTGAAGAAAGAGGAAGGGCGGGGCAGGAAAAGATAGTGGGCGACAAAACTAATTCTCAGAAGTCTGACAGGGCTTCAATCCACATAACTGGGATGACCTGCACTACCTGTGCGGCTACTATCGAGAAGGGTCTTTCCCAGACCCCTGGTGTAGAGCAAGCTGACGTTAACTTCGCTTCGGAGAAGGCTTCGATAAAATACGATCCTACAAAGGTGGACCTTGCCAGGATTAAGAATACTGTCTCGCAATTGGGTTATGGGGTCGCCACCAAGAAGTCCATATTCCCGGTGGGCGGAATGACCTGCGCTTCCTGTGTTAACCGGGTGGAGGAGGCTCTGTCCAGCGTGCCCGGGGTAATTTCGGCTAGCGTGAATCTGGCCTCGGAGAAGGCTACCGTAGAGTACCTGGAAGGAACGGGGCTGGCTGACATGAGACGAGCGGTAAAAGACGCCGGCTACGAACTTGGTCCCGAGGTGCAGGCTCTGGAGGATGTGACCACCGCTGCCCAGCGTGAGATTCGGGTTCTCAGGAACAGATTTATCGTCGCTGTCATCCTCGCCGCATCAATCATGGTCCTGGGTTTCAGTCCTCCCTTTGTTGGTCAACCCTATCTACTATGGGCTCTGGCCACGCCAGTGCAGTTCTGGGCCGGCCTACGGTTCTACCGAGGGGCCTGGGGCGCATTGAAACACAGGACCTCCGATATGAATACCCTGATTGCGGTAGGTACCTCGGTGGCTTACTTCTACAGCATGATAGCCGTTATTTTCCCCAGCCTTTTTGCCGCTGGGATGCTGGAACCCCACTTATACTTCGACACCTCAGCGATGATTATAACCTTGATTCTTCTTGGCCGTTTTCTGGAAGCTAGAGCCAGAGGACAGACCTCGGAAGCATTAAAGAAGCTTATCGGTATGCAACCGAAGACCGCTCTAGTTGTCCGTGAAGGCGCGCAAAGGGAGATTCCCGTGGAAGATGTTCGGGTTGGTGACCTTATTTTGGTACGTCCGGGCGAGCGAATACCCGTGGATGGTATAGTGCGTCAGGGTTACTCCAGTGTTGATGAGTCCATGATTACTGGGGAGAGTATCCCTGTGGAGAAAAAGGTGGGTGATGAGGTTATCGGTGCCACTATTAACAAGACAGGCAGCTTTCAAGTGGAAGCAACCAAGATAGGTAAAGATACAGTGTTGGCTCATATCGTCAGAATGGTAGAGGAAGCTCAGGGAAGCAAAGCTCCTATTCAGCGTCTAGCTGATGTCATCGCCAGCTACTTTGTGCCGGCGGTGATTGGCATTGCCATAATAACTTTTGTAGTCTGGTATTTCGTGGGGCCAGCTCCAGCCCTCACTTTTGCCCTCCTCAACTTTGTCGCCGTGCTTGTTATCGCCTGCCCCTGTGCCCTGGGACTGGCTACTCCCACCGCGATTATAGTCGGCACAGGCAAGGGAGCCGAGCATGGTATTCTTATCAGGAATGGCGAGGCCCTGGAGAGAGCTCACCAGATAAACACTGTTCTTCTGGATAAGACCGGCACATTGACCCGTGGCGAGCCTGTGGTTACGGATGTGGTCGCTGCCCCTTTTTCCTCCCCAGAGGAAATCCTCCGACTAGCTGCTTCTGCTGAGCATAGCTCAGAGCACCCACTGGGCGAAGCTGTGGTCAAGGCTGCTCTGGAGAAGAAGCTAGAATTATCTCCATCCTCAGATTTTAATGCCATTCCAGGGCAGGGTGTCGAGGCTTCGGTGGAGGGCAAGAAGCTTTTCCTGGGCAACCTCAGGTTAATGAAAGAACGAGGCCTTTCCCTAAACGTGCTGGAGAAGAAAGCTACTGAACTCCTCGAAGGAGGTAAGACGGTAATGTTCCTGGGGCGGGATGGCCAGGTAGCAGGAATTATTGCCTTGGCTGATACCCTAAAACCAGGCGCCAAAGAAGCACTCCAAACGCTGCGCAAGATGGGTATTGAAACAGCCATGCTCACCGGGGACAATCGGCGCACGGCAGAAGCTATTGCTCGCGAGGCAGGCATTGACCGTGTCCTGGCTGAGGTGCTCCCTGAGCATAAGGCTGGAGAGGTCAAGAAATTGCAGGAAGAGGGAAAGGTGGTGGCAATGGTGGGTGATGGCATTAACGATGCTCCGGCATTGGCCCAGGCAGATATTGGTATCGCTATTGGTACAGGTACTGATGTTGCCATGGAGACTGGCGATATTACCCTGATTAGCGGTGACTTGATGGGGGTAGTAACCGCCATATCTCTGAGCAAGCGGACCATGAGGACTATCAAGCAGAACCTCTTCTGGGCCTTTGCTTACAATACTGCCCTCATTCCGGTAGCAGCCGGGGTATTGTATCTTGCCTTCGGGAAGACCGGTGTACCCTCCGGGCTTCATTTCATTCTAGGTGAGTATGGTTTCTTGAATCCCATGCTAGCCGCAGCCGCCATGGCGGCTAGCTCCATCACTGTCGTGTCCAACTCACTGCGTTTAAGAGGGTTCAAGCCAGCTCGGCTTGGCAATTAAGGAAAGGAGGTGCTCAATGGCCATAGACCCAGTTTGCAAGATGGAGGTACAGGAAACTAAGGCAGCAGCTACTTCCGAGTATAAAGGAAGGAAATACTACTTCTGTGCTGTTGGTTGTAAGAAGGCTTTCGACCAGAACCCTGAGAAGTACCTCGCTAAGGGGAAAAACTAAATTCACAAGAGGTAAATAATATGTGGAAGTGTACTAATTGTCATCATGTAGAACTTAGCACCGACAAACCGCAACGCTGTCCGGTCTGTGGTGCTGAGGCAGAGAAGTTCGTCCCACATGAGGTGTCGGGGATAAAAGGGACTAAGACCTTGAAGAATCTTAAAGCTGGTTTCGTGGCTGAGTCCCAGGCACATCTGAGGAACCTGGCTTTTGCCATGAAGGCTGAGCAAGAGGACTATTCTCAGGTAGCGAGATTGTTTCGCGCTGTTGCCGAAGCTGAGGCAGTCCATGCCTTCAACCACTTCCGCCTGTTGGGCGCTGTGTCTGGTACGCAGGATAACCTGGAAAGCGCCTTTGAGAGGGAGAATCTAGCTGCCAGCACTTATCCACAATTCATTAGAGAGGCAACCGAGGAAGGTAATACGAGCGTGGCGACGGTCCTGGGTTACTCCCGCGATGTGGAAAAGGGGCACGCTAAGCTTTACAAGAAGGCGCTGGCGCATACAATGGCTGAAGAGGAGACCGAATACTACGTCTGCCAGGTCTGCGGCTATGTCTCCGACGGCGTTCTCCCTGATGTGTGCCCTATTTGTGGCGCTCCCAAAGAGAAATTCCGAAAGGTAGTCTAGCCAGTTAGACAATAATTCTCTTAATAGCTAGGATTTATGAAAGGAGGTGTTCTATGAGTAAGTTTACTGAGGTAGCCAAAGTAGAAGAACTGAAAAGCGGAACAATGAAAAAGGTATTTGCAGAGGGGCACGAAATCCTCCTGGCCAGGGTTGGAGATAAGTATTATGCCACTGATAATCAGTGCCCCCATATGAAGGGCGATTTATCACAGGGTAAACTGGAGGGGACTATAGTCACTTGTCCTCTGCACGGCTCTCAATTTTATATCAGTGGTGGGCAGGTGGTGCGTTGGTTAAA
>JBGPRV010000071.1:0-6585 GCA_041489785.1 Dehalococcoidia bacterium
ACAGATATGCCACGAGCAAGATTGGCAATTTAGACGATTTGGAGAAAATCTCCAGCCTTGGCTTTCGGGGCGAAGCCTTGCCCAGCATCGCCGCTGTTGCCGAAGTAGAAATTTCCACCCAAACATCATCAGACCCAATTGGCAGCTATATGTATTTGAGAAAGGGGGAGGTAGTCCGCAAGGAGAGCCGAGCCAGGTCACAAGGCACTACCGTAACCGTACACGGATTGTTTCGCTATTTCCCGGCGCGACTTAAGTTTCTCAAATCGGCAAATACCGAAAATAGCCACATCGCCCATTTGGTAAGTCAGTACGCCCTGGCTTTCCCCGAGGTTAAGTTCAGCCTGGTTCTCGACAAACGCCAGAGCCTGCGCACTACGGGCAATGGCGACTTGCGCGAGGTGGTAAGCGAGATATATGGTTCCGAGCTAACTCAAAGGATGCTAAAGGTGGAACAAAGGGATGGCCTGGCTAAAGTCAGCGGCCTAACAAGCCCACCTTCCTTGGCCCGTTCCAATCGCAACTATCTCAGCTTCTTCATTAATCGAAGGTGGGTGCACAGTCCCTTACTAACTCGGGCAACTGAGGAAGCCTATCGTGGCTTACTCATGGATGGACAGTATCCCATTACGGTAATCAATGTCTCCCTGCCGGCTCAAGAGCTTGATGTCAACATCCATCCTGCCAAAGCCCAGATAAAGTTTTGCCATGAACAAACTGTCTTTAGCAGCGTCCAGAAAGCCATAGAGGAGGTATTAGCCGGGACGCCTATAGCCAGCTCGAAAGCTGTGCCCTTCTCAGTCAGCTCAGGGCAATGGCAGAGCCCCCGCATGATAATGGATAACGAGCCAGCTTTTGTGATTGCCCAGTTGCCGGCCCTGGAATTACCAGTTTTGAGGGTATTGGGGCAGCTAGCCAACACCTATATTATCGCTGAGGGACCCGATGGACTCTATCTCATCGACCAGCATGCTGCCCACGAGCGCATACTTTATGACCGAATTTTAGCGCAGTGGTCACAAAAAAAAGTCGAAGTCCAGGGCTTACTCCAGCCCATAACCATAGAGTTTAGCCCCAGAGAAGAAGAAACCTTGAAAGCTAGTAAAGAGTTTCTGGCCGAATTTGGCTTCGCCATTGAGCCTTTCGGAAATAGAAGCTATCTGATACGCGCCATACCGGCACTAGTGGCCAGGGCGAATATCATTGAGATAATAAGTGCGCTGCTTGATAGCCTTGCCAGTAAGGAAAGTCTTAATCCCTGGGAGGAAAAGATAGCCCAATCTTTGGCCTGTCATGGTGCTATCAGAGCAGGACAGCAGCTAAGCAACGAAGAAATGCGGGAGTTGATAAAGCAGCTAGAGCAAACTAAGCAACCGCGCGCTTGTCCCCACGGCCGGCCAACTATGATCCATTTAAGTGCTCATCAACTGGAAAAGGAATTTGGCAGGATAAGCTAGCCCCCTGGCCCCAGCTGGAGTGGTAAATTTAGACTTCGCCCGATTTAACCCTCTTCAGAATAGTAATAACCTTCCGTGTCGTTGCGAGCCGAACACTCAGTGCCATGAGTGCTCGGCGTGGCAATCTCATTGGCTAAATTCCAAATGCCAAAATCCAAACTCCAAACAAATCCAAATATCAAAACTCAAAATCCTAAACGTTTTGAGCATTAGTATTTGGTGCTTAGAATTTAGGATTTCACTATTCCGAGATTGCTTCGTCGCTATCACTCCTCGCAATGACAAAAAATAAGTGCCACCAAGGTACTGAACGATGATGAAAAGTTACTTTGCGACCTAAGTGTATGTTAGAATAAGCGAAATTTGCTACCCTCTTTGAATTACCGGGATAAGATTTTCACTCGGAGGTACATATGATCTACTGGGCTCAGCTACTGCATTTCTACCAGCCGCCAACCCAGGTACCGTCGATGCTAAAAAGGATATGCGACGAATCTTACCGCCCTCTACTCCACGTTTTTGAAGAGTATCCCAACGCTCGAGTAACCATAAACTTCAATGGTGTCTTGACTGATATGCTGATGGACTGCGGCCATAAAGATGTAGTCGATGGCTTGAGAAGCCTTGCTGAGAATGGTCAGCTTGAATTCACCGGAACCGGCAAATATCATCCTATTCTCCCATTGATACCCAAGGAGGAAGTAAAGAGACAGATAGACCTGAACATACAGACCAATCGTCGCTTCTTTGGAAAGTCATATGCCCCCCAAGGATTTTTCCCCCCGGAGATGTGCTACAGCCAAAACATTTTGCAGCCTATTATCAAGTCAGGGTATCGCTGGATTATTCTGAGTGGTATTGCCTGCCCTGTGGAATGGCCTCTAGATACTATTTACCGAGTAAAATGTGATGGACAGGAAATAGCGGTTTTCTTCCGAGACGATGTGCTTAGCAATAGGATAAGTTTTCGAAATGTAGAAGCAAAAGAATTTATTGCCCACCTGGAGCAGTGGCAGGGTAAAAGAGAGAATATTTATGTAGTCACGGCTATGGATGCCGAAACTTATGGCCATCATATCCAAGGTTGGGAAAGGACATTCCTGGCTAGAGTTTACGAGGAGCTAGAACCATCTGCGAAGCCTCTTGAAGAGGTTAAACAAGCTACGGTGTTAGCTGGGCAACACGTCTCTTTATTGACCAATGGCGAAGCTGCTACCAAAATCCGGATGGTTACCTTGAGCGAACTCCTCGACCTCTTTCCTCAGAGTCAAATGATAGACCCCAAGCCGTCCTCCTGGAGCACCACTGCCGATGATATGAAAGTTGGTAACTATTACCCTCTTTGGCAGGATAAGAACAATGAAGTGCACCATCTTCAGTGGGAACACTTGGGTATATGCATTGAGTTGGTGAATAAGGCGCTGGAGTGTGCGGATAATGAGGAAAGTCGGCGCTCTGCTACCATTGCCCGGGGACTTCTGGATCGAGCTGAGCATAGTTGCCAGATGTGGTGGGCCAGCAATTGCCCTATGTGGGACATCAATCTCATTCACATGGGCTTGCTCGACCAATGGCGAACTGTGGTTAACGCTTACCGGTCTATAAATAAGAGCGGGGCCAGTGAGGAGACAAAGCGAGAATATTATCGCCGCGCTGTTGCTGCCAGAGATATTAGAAGCAAACTGGAAGATAGGCTATTTGCACAATAGCAGTCAAAGAGCAACTTTTTCTGCCCTAGGCGGTGATGTCCAACATTAAAAGTGGAAAGCGCGATAACTCCCCACTTGCTTTAAGTCTCCGATAGGACGCGCCTTTAATGAAGTCTCAAAACTCGCTTATATTTTATGCTCAAGAAAAGAAATCCTCTGTGCTACTGCCTGGCTGGCTTGCATACGAGACTTGGTTTTACTAAGGTCCTCTGCCAGCTTATCATCCCCCACCACTTCTCTGATCCACTTGCTGAAATCGTTTCTCCCCCCACCTAAATGATAATGAAAAGTCTCATCACTCATGTCATTCAAAGCTTTTCTAAGCTCCTTGAGGTTCTTAATAGTTTTACCATCATGACACCAGAAGCGCTTATCATCCGGCACATCCCCCAAGTGTCTCTTTGCTTCTTCCTTGCTAATTTTGGCAATCTTAACCATGCTCACACACCTCCTAACTTGATACTACTAATGCATTATATCACAACAAATGCCGAACAGAATCAGGACGAATTGTAGACAGTCGGGTATATGCAATGACGTGCCCGTGAACTGACTGCGATGAAGCGTTTTCTCGCCCGCATGATAACACAAGCAGTGTTCTGCTATAATAACCGACCAACTAGAAAGAATTGTCGACACTCTTTTACAGTAGACGAAGAAAGAGCCCTGAGCGGGCGTCTGAACAGCATATTTTGGGAAAACATGTTATCAGGAGTGAGAGTACCTGAACGAATAGGCCGACTGGAGGAGCTAGCTAATAATCTGTGGTGGAGCTGGCACCTCCAGGCGCGTGACTTGTTCCGGGCTCTGGACTATCCACTATGGCGGTTGAGTGGGCACAACCCGGTCAAGCAACTGCATGAGATCAACATCGATAAGTTAGCAGCGGCTGCTACTGACCCCATTTTTCTCAATCTATATGACTCTGTGATGTCAGCTTTTGATGCTGACATGTCAGACAAGGATAGCTGGTTTTCTACCAAATATCCCAATATCTTAGACGGCCCTGTTGCCTACTTCTCGATGGAATTTGCCATACATAACTCCCTTCCCATATATGCTGGGGGTCTGGGAGTTTTAGCTGGTGATATGTGCAAGGAAGCAAGCGATCTGGGGCTACCTCTGGTCGGGGTTGGCTTCACGTACCCCCAAGGGTATTTCCACCAGCGTATTTCCGCTGATGGCTGGCAAGAGGAAGTTTATAGGCAATTGGATTTTGATGATGCGCCTATCAACCCAATCAATCCAGTCCCTCGTTCTAAGTGGTGCGGCCCGTTGATTCAGCTTAAGCTGGGTGATAGACCATTCTATATCGGAGTGTGGCAGGTACGGTTGGGCCGGGGCAGCCTTTATCTACTATGTTGTGATGTTGAAGGAAATATGCCTCAGGACCAACAGCTATGTGCTCGTCTCTACACCGCTGACCAAGAGCAGCGCATCCAGCAAGAAATTGTGCTGGGAATTGGTGGGGTGCGTGCCTTACGAGCCCTTGGCATCAGACCCTCTGTATGGCATGCTAACGAAGGACATTGTGCCTTTATGATGTTGGAACGTGTCAGAGAAGAGGTAGAAAAAAGTGCCACCTTCGCCGAAGCCCTCCAAAAGGTACAGGCGGCTACCGTTTTCACCACTCATACTCAAGTCGCCGCAGGGCATGACGTCTTTCCTGTCTCACTTGTGGAGAAATACTTTCATAGTTATTGGGAGTCCCTGGGAGTTAACCGAGAAACATTTCTGGAGCTGGGACGACAGGATGGCACAAGTGACCAAACCTTCAATATGACCGTGCTTGCCTTAAAAATGGCCGACCATCGCAATGCCGTCAGCCAGATTCACGAAAAAATTACCCGGAGGATGTGGCATGGACTCTGGCCCAAAGTTAAAGAAGATGAAGTGCCTATCTCCCATATTACTAACGGGATTCACGTGCCTACCTGGGTTGCTCGAGAGATGAGCCGCCTCTACGAGAAACACTTAGGGCAGGATGTGTCAAAAAGATATGATGATATCAACCTTCGGGAGCTTGTGCTAAATATCCCTGACGAGGAGCTCTGGGCAGTGCATCAAATTCTTAAACGTAAACTTATCGGCGCCATGGTAGAGCGAGCACGGCAATGTTCCACTGAACGTGAATGCCAGGCCCGACAGGTGCTGGCTATGGGCTCTTTGCTTGACCAGGATACTCTGACCATCGGCTTTGTCCGCCGTTTTACCGCATATAAGCGGCCGGAGCTAATTTTCCATGACGTAGAACGTCTCAAGCGGATTGTCACTGATAGATGGCACCCAGTCCAGATAATCTTCGCTGGCAAGTCTCACCCCGCTGACTTGCCTTCAAAACAACTCCTTCACGATGTATACACTCTGGCTACGGACCGCGAATTCCAAGGACGAATAGCTTTTGTTGAAGATTACGATATACATATGGCGCACTATCTGGTCCAGGGGGTAGATGTGTGGTTGAATACGCCTCGCCGCCTTCAGGAAGCTTCCGGCACTAGCGGCATGAAAGCAGCAGTCAATGGTGTCCTGCATCTCAGCGTTCGAGATGGCTGGTGGTACGAAGGCTATAATGGCATTAATGGCTGGGCCATCGGGGATGACGTCGAAGCATATGACCCAAGGGAGGAAGATAAGTCAGATGCCGCGGCGCTCTACCGCCTTCTGGAAGAGGAAATTATACCTCTCTACTACCAACGAGACAGGAATGGGGTACCCCATGGCTGGGTACATATGGTCAAAGAGGCAATTGACTCGATTGTACCTCGCTTTTGTACACGGCGGATGTTGAAGGAATATGTCGAGCAAATGTATATACCGGCAGCTCGCAAGTAAAATTGACCTCGAAAAGAAACTCAATTGAATGGAATTAGACATAGCGCTCCTGGGCGGTTAAAATAACTATAAGGCTGTTTAGAAAATGTAATTGCCTAATTTATTTTACCCCACAAAATCTATGATTTGGTTGGGTGAGGTAACGCGTAGATGAAAAAGGTATTGGCTCTAATTCTTGCGGGAGGAGAGGGGAGAAGATTAAGTGTGTTAGGAGAAAAGCGTGCCAAGCCAGCAGTCCCCTTCGGTGGTAAATACCGTATAATCGACTTTGCCTTAAGCAATTGTGTTAACTCCGGGATCGACACGGTAGCTGTTATACCACAATATAATCCTCGCTCGTTAGCACGCCACATTGGTGTGGGCAAACCCTGGGACCTCGATCGTGTAGTCGGGGGGATTGCTTTACTCTCCCCCTTTGTAAGCACCAATGGAGAGATGCACTGGTATAAAGGCACTGCCGAGGCTGTTTATCACAACCTCGATTTTATACAGGACAGCCGTGTTGAGCAGGTTCTCATCCTCTCGGGAGACCACGTTTATATCATGCATTACGAGCAGATGATTGAGTTTCATCGCCGCCAGGG
>JBGPRV010000072.1:0-6529 GCA_041489785.1 Dehalococcoidia bacterium
TACTCTGGAGGGCATACTTCCAGGCAAGTACCACACTTAGAACACTTTTCCTGGTCTATGATTTTAACTTCCCCTTTATCTCCCTTAATTGCTTCTGTGGGACAGGTCAAAACGCAATGTTCGCAGGCTCTATCACACTTGTCCGGAAGAATATAATACACAGTTAGTTCGGGACATACTCTGGCGGGGCAGCGCTTCTCTAGAATATGAGCTTCGTATTCATCCCGGAAATAGCGCAGGGTTGTGAGGACAGGATTAGGAGCTGTTTTTCCTAGGCCACAAAGGGAACCTACCTTAACATCTTCAGCCAATGCCAGAAGAAGAGCAATATTATCTATTTTGCCCCGGCCAGCCGTGATGTCCTCCAACATACGTAGCATCTGTAAAGTCCCCAAGCGACACATGGTGCACTTGCCGCAAGACTCCTTGGTTGAGAAATCAAGAAAGAACCTCGCAGCATCGACCATGCAGTTGTCTTCATTCATGACAATCATTCCCCCTGAGCCCATCATCGAGCCAGCCTCTCGAAGGGAATCATAATCGATAGGGATGTCCAGCAAAGTCTCGGGAAGGCACCCCCCTGAGGGCCCTCCTATCTGTACCGCTTTAAACTGCTTATCTTTAGCAATCCCTCCACCGATGTCATAAACAAGCTCACGAAGTGTTGTTCCCATAGGCACTTCAGCCAACCCCGAATTGATTACTTTGCCTGCCAGGGTAAACATTGCTGTGCCTTTGCTTCCCTCAGTGCCGATAGAGGCAAACCAGTCCCCTCCTCGCTCAATTATCATAGGAACATAAGCAAAGGTCTTCACATTGTTTAACAGAGTAGGTTTACCCCACAAGCCAGACTCTGCGGGATAAGGTGGCCTGGAGCTAGGTGTGCTCATCCTCCCTTCAACAGCAGCTATCAGTGCTGTTTCTTCACCAGAGACAAAAGCACCAGCCCCGGCTGCTATTTCGATGTGAAACCCAAAATCACCGCCCAAGATATTGTCTCCCAGAAAACCCAGCTCCTTCGCTTGCTTTAAGGCAATCTGGATACGCTCAATAGCCAAAGGATATTCAGCACGGACATAGATATAGCCTTGTTCGGCACCTATAGCATAGCCGGCAATAATCATGCCCTCGATAACTTGATGCGGGTCGCTTTCCAAAACGACCCTGTCCATAAAAGCACCGGGGTCTCCTTCATCAGCATTGCATATGACATATTTTGGTGTGCTTCTAGCCTTATGGCATAGCTCCCACTTCCGATGGGTAGGAAATCCAGCCCCTCCCCGCCCTCGCAGCCCAGATCTCTTCAGCTCTTCAATTATCTTCTCAGGCGACATCTTTAACGCTTTCTCCAAGCCGCTATAACCGCCACTGGCGATGTAGTGATTTATATTTTCAGGGTCGATGTAGCCACAGTGGCGTAGTATAAGACGAAGCTCACGTTCAAACCTGGGAAGCTCTGGGATATAGATTGTTTCTCCTTCACCCCCTTCAACAGTGCCCAGAGCAAGCTCAAGGCACGGGTCATCGCCGGCAACATAACCTTCCACAAGTCTGGGTACACTCTCCGGAGTTACATTGGCATATGCGACACGAAGAGAGCCAGGCTTGGATATAGTAACAAATGGATCAGCATAGCATAGACCCGTGCAGCCAACTTTAATAATCGGGACCTCCAGCCCTCGCCGTGCTAGCTCTTTTTTAAAGGCGTCAACTACATCCAGGGCGCCGGCTGCCCGTCCACAAGTAGCTGTGCCGATAAGAATATAGACACTGTTATGCAAGGCTTCCCATTCAAATTCCGCCTTATTTTTAATTTCCCGGAAAGCCAAGCCCATGTTTATTGTAGATTACGACTTAAAACTGGCCCGGTTTACCACTTAAAGTTGACCGACGCCAGGTAAAATAAAATAGCACATGTAGACCATTTATTCAACCCTCCTTGCTTTTCGGTTCTCTGGAAGCGAGTCAAATTTCAGAGGGAACTAACATCCCCCTCACTATCATCCCACTACATCCAAGACAAGCCACTTTGCCCCACCGGTATCTCACAGTAACTTCAAAATGGTCCTTTAGCTCTACCTGCCCCGGAACCATAGCTCTGGCCATCCCAGGGCTACTGCGATACAATCGTCTTACACCTGCTTTGTCTTCTTTCATTAGAGTTCTGCTAACCACTAAAGCTACAGGAGGTAGCGGGTGCCTCTCAATAAATATTCACCCCCTTCCGGCATCCTTTACAAAATTTTCACGCTAAAAAATGTAGACCCACTTTCCTAAACCGCTTGACATGTTAAAGAACCAAATGTTAATATAATTATGAGCATACGCTCATAATATAGGAGAAAAGATGTCGAGACCGCCAAAGTGCCGTCGAGTTGCTTTCCTGCCAGGCGTAACCTATTTCAAGCCGGCAGGTATACCGTTAAGAGCTCTTAAAGAGGTACGCCTCTCTGTGGAGGAGGCTGAGGCAATACGATTGAAAGATCTTGAGGGACTGGAACAGGAGGAGGGTGCTGAGAAGATGAATGTCTCTCGTCCAACCTTTCAGAGGGTATTAGCGTCGGCACGGCTGAAAATAGCTGATGTCCTGCTTAACGGTAAGGCAATAAGGATTGAGGGTGGTAACTTTGAAATGTCACCATTACGTTTCAGGTGCGCCAACGGTCATGATTGGGAGGTACCTTTTGATACTGCTACAGGCATGCTCCCTCAGTTCTGCCCGACATGCAAGACTCCCGAAATCGTGCCGCTTCAAACTCTTGGCACAGGTTGGGGTAGAGGTGGCTATGGCTGTGGTGCCCGTAGACGAAGAGGCTGGCAAAAAGGTCGAATCAGCACAATCAAATAAGAAATACGAAACAAGGAGGTGAAAAAATGATGTACGGATTTGGCAGGGGGTTCAGCCGTGGTAGAGGTGCAGGATTCGGTTTCCGAGGAAGCTCTCCTTCCTGGCCCTACGTTGGTAGGGGGAGAGGCGGGCTTCCACGGTGCTGGTATCCCGGGGCAGTTGCAGCTCCACCCTACGCACCAGTTTTGCCATATCCTCCTCTTACTCAAGAGGAGGTTGACTGGCTGAAGCGTCAGGCTGAGGCTATCAAGGCGGAGCTTAACCAGGTTGAAGCCAGGATGCGCGACTTGGAAGCTGGTAAATGAGAGACAAAATATGGCATGGCTGATGTTCGGCTGCAGCCAAAAATAGCTAAAGCCCAAATTTATCATCAGCCTTGGAAAGGAGGTAAAAATGCCAGGATTTGACGGTACTGGACCGCGTGGTATAGGTCCAATGACAGGTGGCGGCAGAGGTCTTTGTGCTATGCCGCTGCCAAGGACTTGGCCGAGATATGTGGGAAGAGCTGCTTATCCCACATACGGCGTGCCCTGGGGTCAGATGCCCCCCGAGCAAGAGCTTGATTTGCTGAAGAACCAGACACAAGCATTGAGGGAGCAACTGGAGCAGATTGAGACCAGGATGAAGGAGCTGGAAGCATCGAGAGCAAAGTCAGCCGCAAGGAGTGAACGATGAAAATTGCGATTACAGCTAATGGTCCAGCCCTGGATGCCGGGATAGACCCTCGCTTCGGCCGCTGCCAGTATTTTATTATTGTTGACCCAGAGACGATGCAGTTTGAAGCTCTAGAGAACTCCGGTGCTATGGCAGGAGGTGGAGCTGGAATCTCCACCGCCCAGATGATTGCCGGTAAGGGAGTGGAAGTGGTGCTCACTGGCAACTGCGGCCCCAACGCCCACGAGGTGCTATCGGCGGCTGGGATTAAGGTCGTCACCGGGGTTGCGGGTAAGGTGCAGGACGCTATTCAAGGCTACAAATCAGGCAAATTCCAGGCCAGCTCACAACCCAATGTCCCTGGTCATTTTGGTATGGGTAGGGGAATGGGTCGTGGCAGAGGCACGGGCTAAAGATAAAAGAAAAATTTTCTTTGGAGGTGTAAATATGCCTAAAGGAGATGGCACCGGGCCACCCACCGGGCGTGGTCAAAGGGGTGGCCGGATGGGAGGTAACCAACCCGGGGCTGGCCCTGGTGGTAACTGTATTTGCCTGAGCTGTGGGGAAAAGGTGCCTCACAAGCAGGGAACACCATGTTACGCCGTGAGCTGTCCCAAGTGCGGTACCAATATGGTAAGAGAATAGGGAATAGACTACTTAGAAAGGGAGGGTATTAGATGCCGTTTTTCGAGCCTTTAGAAAAGCTTGACCCAAAGCATGTTGATCTGGAAAGAGCCAGAAAATCCCTGAGAGAGGAACTAGAAGCCATAGATTTCTATCAGGAGAGGATAGATGCCACCGAGAATACCTCGCTGAAGAAGCTCCTTGAGCACAACATGAACGAGGAAAAAGAACACACAGCTATGCTTATGGAATGGATAAGGAAGAACGACCCGACGCAGGACAAAATGTTCAAGGAACATGATTAGAGGTCATTGAGCCTGCTATTGGAGCGCTAATGATTATCTCGATTGCTAGCGGCAAAGGGGGCACCGGCAAGACATTGGTGGCAACCAGCCTTGCCATTTCCCTGAAAGATAGGGACAAAGTGCAGCTTCTCGACTGTGATGTAGAGGAGCCTAACGACCATATCTTCTTAAAACCGGTCATAACGGGTAGCGAAGCGGTCTGCATCCCTATCCCTGAAGTAGACGAGGAAAAGTGCACTTACTGCGGTAAGTGTGCCGAGGTCTGTGTTTACCATGCCATTGCCGTTTTCGCCCAGCATGTGCTAGTTTTCCCTAACCTTTGCCACGGGTGCGGTGCCTGTAGCTATCTCTGCCCGGAAAAGGCTATCACCGAAGTAGGCAGGGAAATCGGTGTTGTCGAGTGCGGGCACTCAGATGGCGTTGAGTTTGCTCACGGGAAGCTTAACGTGGGTGAGGCTATGCCAACACCGGCTATCCGAAGGGTGAAAGCTAAGGCTAATCGTAATGGGATAGTTATCATTGACGTCTCACCAGGCACATCCTGTCCAGTAGTGGAATCAATCAAGGACAGCGATTTCTGTCTGCTGGTGACTGAGCCGACGCCCTTCGGCCTTAATGACCTTATCCTGGCAGTGGAGACCGTGAAGGAGCTTAAAGTCCCCTTTGGCGTGGTTATCAACCGTGCTGGGGTAGGTGATGGAAAAGTAGAAGAATACTGTCTGAGAGAGGGTATACCAGTTCTACTTACCATTCCTCTTGATACTGAAATTGCCCGGCTTAACTCCCGGGGAATAACACTGGTTGAGGGCATGTCGCAGTGGAAGAAAAGCTTCATAGGGCTTTTTGATCGGATTCGGGAGATAACAGGTGAAAGAAGTTGTAGTGCTAAGTGGTAAGGGTGGCACAGGAAAGACCAGTTTTGTCGGCTCATTCGCCGCCCTGGCTAAAGGCGCCGTACTGGCCGACTGCGATGTGGATGCCGCCGACCTGCACCTTTTGCTTCAGCCGGCTAGACGGGAGAAGCATGAGTTCTGGAGCGGACAGACTGCCTTTATTGCTGAGGATAGATGTACCCAATGCGGCTTATGCCAGGAGCTATGCCGCTTTAAGGCGATTAAGGATTTCCGGATTGACCCCATCTCCTGTGAGGGCTGTGGCTTCTGCTCTCGTATCTGCCCAACTGAAGCCATCACTATGAAAGAAAACCTGGCTGGTCACTGGTTTATCTCTGATACCAGATACGGTCCTCTGGTGCATGCTCAACTCGGTGTTGCCCAGGAGAACTCGGGCAAGCTGGTGGCACTGGTCAGGCAGCAGGCAAGACAGATGGCAGAGAAGAATGGAGCCGATTATATTATCAGTGACGGTCCGCCGGGCATCGGCTGCCCGGTCATCTCATCTCTATCCGGAGCAAACTTGGCTCTTCTGGTTACCGAGCCGACGCTATCAGGTATCCATGACCTAGAGCGAGTTCTCGGCGTCTGTCAACACTTTGGCGTCCCAGCTCTGGTGTGCATCAATAAGTACGACATTAATGAAGACAACACCCATCAGATTGAGCGCTACTGTCTCAGTCAGGGAGTAGAGGTAGCTGCGAGGATTCCATTTGATAATACAGTGACTAAAGCAATGGTAGCGGGCTTGCCGGTTGTGGAATATAGCCAAAACGGCGTGTCTCACCAGATAGAAGCACTGTGGGAGCTGGTATCAAAATCACTAACCAAATGAGGAGGAAAGATGCCTATTTACGACTTTAGATGCCAGGAATGTGGAAAGGTTTCCGAGTTCTTGTTGTCCAGTTCATCGGACAGCAGGACATTAGACTGCCCTATCTGTGGCAGTCAGCACTTGGAAAGACTGATATCCACCCCCAGTTTGTTGAGAGACAAGGCTAATGCTCCAGGTACTACTTGCTGTGGCCGGACCGAACGGTGTGAGACGCCACCTTGCTCCACCGGCGAAGAATGCCACAGGCATTAAGGAGGCGATGTTATGCAAGACCTGATTAAGGAGTTTATGGCTCAAAAGAGATTTGCTGTAGTTGGTGCCACTGACAATCCTGAGAAGTATGGTCATCAGATATTCAAGAATCTGAAAA
>JBGPRV010000073.1:0-6520 GCA_041489785.1 Dehalococcoidia bacterium
GGAGAGTCACCAGATTTTGAAATTATCCGAATTAAAGGAGAGTTACATGACTGGCTTCCTGGTTTGGTCTCTGATTGGGAGTGGCACAAATTAGGCTTCGAGGCAAATCTTATTTCTTATGATGGTTATCATAAGCTCGGCGAGGCAGTAAAGACCAAGCAAGTTAATCTTGAGCTTATTCCCACCACTGGCATAGTAGAACAGCTTCGCTCCATAAAAGAACCCGAAGAACTGGGATTTATCACAAAAGCAGTAGAGCTAGCTGATGCTGCTTTTGAACAGGCAAAGGCGCTAATTCGTCCTGGTATAACGGAAAAGGAGATAGCCTGGGAGATAGAAAAAATCCTTCGCCAAAAAGGCAGTGAAGGAATACCCTTTGAAATCATTGTGGCTTCAGGCCCAAATTCAGCTTTGCCTCATGCTCGACCCACAGAGAAAACAATTCGCTCTGGTGAACCAGTGCTGATTGATATGGGAGCCAGAATCAGTGGTTATTGCAGCGACCTTAGTCGCACTTTATTCTTAGGCAAAGCAAACAAAACCTTCCAGGAAATTTATAATATAGTTCTCAAAGCACAGACTACTGCTATGGAAAGAATTGAATCAGCTATGGATGCTTCTCAGGCAGACCGATTGGCTCGAAGTGTTATTGAACAAGCTGGCTATGGAGATGCCTTTGGACACGGTCTAGGACATGGTGTTGGGCTAGCTGTACACGAATTTCCCAGGCTTGGTCTCAGCTCCTCTGATTCACTTGCAGATGGCATGATTTTTACCATAGAACCAGGAATTTACTTTGCGGGACAGGGTGGTGTTAGAATTGAGGATATGGTAGTTTTGGAAAATGGCAAGGCCAAAGTGCTCACCAGGGCAAGTAAGGATACCTAGCACCTATCGGTTTTTCAGCAACCAGAAACAAAACTAGCACTGAGGCAGAATGTTTAACCAGGAGGATACTAAATGATTGATGCTGGAGAATTGAGAAAGGGAGCCGTCATAGAGCTAGATGGCGAAATATACCAGATTCTGGAATATCAACATGTTAAGATGCAGCAAAGGCAGCCTGTAATTAAGTTGAAACTTCGTGGTGTTCGTAACGGGAATTTCGTCGAGCGGAATTTCCAATCCGGGGATAAAGTTGCAACGGTATTTCTGGAGCATCGCCCCGTCCAGTACCTTTATAACGATGGCGACCTCTATTACTTCATGGATAACGAAAGTTACGAGCAGCTTATGTTAACTTCGACTCAGATAGGAGATGGCACAAATTATCTAAAAGAGGGCCTGGTACTAGAGATTCAGACCTGCAAGGGGAATACAGTAGCCATAGAGCTACCCGCTTCGGTAGAGCTTCGGGTTACGGAGACAGAGCCTGGTTTCAAGGGAGATAGGGCCACAGCGGGCACTAAAGCGGCTAAACTAGAAACGGGAGTAACTATCCAGGTTCCTCTTTTCATTAATACAGGCGACATCATCAAAGTCCATACACGCACTGGGGGATATCTGGAGAAGGTTAGCTAAGATTTAGGTAAGCTATTTGATAAAGGCTGATTTACATATCCATACTTGCTATTCTATAGATTGTCTCACACCTTTGGAGCAAATAGTCGAGCGTTGCCTCAAGCTGGGCATAAATTGTATTGCTGTAGCGGACCACAACACCATTGCTGGCGCCTTAAAGTTAAGGGAAATCGCCCCGTTTAAAGTAATCGTTGCTGAGGAAATATTAACGCCTGTGGGTGAAATAATGGGTCTCTTTCTTGGCGAAGAAGTTTCCCAGGGATTGTCTCCCATGGAAACAATATCTCGAATCCGAAGCCAGGGCGGCCTAGTGGCTATTCCCCATCCATTTGGCAGGTCTTTGCCTTGGAATGCTAACATATTAACCTCAACGGAAGTTTTATCCCAGGTGGATATTATCGAAACTTTCAATTCTCGTACGCCATTTTCTAGTAGTATCGCCAAAGCACGGAAACTAGCCAAAGAGCAGAGAAAGGCTGCCAGCGCTGGCAGCGATGCCCATACTTTAGGCGAAATTGGCCAAGCATATGTGGAAATGCCCGAATTCGATGGACCTGACGACTTCTTAAATTCTTTAGCTCAGGGCAAAATATTCGGGCAAAAATCTAGCTATTTAGCCCATTTTGCTAGCACATGGGCCAGGATAAGAAAACATATATTTGGATATTCTTTGCAGAGTTTACCCTGAGCGCGTTGAGGAAGATAAAGCAAGCTCTTGTTGAACATTGGCTGGTTTTCCACAGGTAGAGATGAAGCTGCCCGGCAGCTTTTGCAAGCTGTGTGGGATAAGAGCCACAGCAGCGACATTAATGGGAAAATCAGCTTCGTGTTTAGCAACCGAGAACCTGGCGAAGCGAAGGAAAGCGACCTGTTCTTTGAGCTTGTTCTGAGCTACACCATTCCTCTTGTTTGTTTATCTCACAAAAAGTTCGAGACTGCTAAAGAGGAAGAAGATTTGGATATCAAGAAAGAGTGGCGCATCAAATACGATAGAGAGGTAAACAAAAGAATTGAACCATTTGCTCCCGACCTTTGTGTTCTTGCTGGCTATATGCTCATCGTGAGTGCAGAGCTATGCCAAAAATACGATATGATTAATCTTCATCCTGCGCCTCCCGGTGGACCTACGGGTAGCTGGCAGGAGGTAATATGGGCATTAATACAAAATAAAGCCGAGACTGCCGGGGCAATGATGCACCTGGTTACTCCTGAGCTGGATAGGGGTCCGGTAGTTAGCTACTGCCTCTTCTCTATTAAAGGTGAGCCCTTTGCTAGATATTGGCGGAAGAACGACAAAAATATGCTGTTTCGACTTATCCGCCAGCACGAGCTTGCCAGAGAATTCCCTCTTATCACCTTGACATTACAATCTCTGAGCCGGGGTGAAGTCAGCAT
The DNA here is from genome assembly GCA_041489785.1 of Dehalococcoidia bacterium. GTDB lineage: Bacteria > Chloroflexota > Dehalococcoidia > GIF9 > AB-539-J10 > RBG-13-51-36. The sequence continues at coordinate 2,917 of JBGPRV010000073.1, forward strand.
AAAGAACGGAAGAGTAATTGATGCTCAAGGAAAGTTAATCAGTGGCTACAACCTCAGTGGCAAGGTAGATGAGGAGGTGAAGAAAAATCTGAGATGAACTTGATTTGCTTTGACCTCGAGGGCCCTTTAGCTCCCCAAGATAATGCCTATGAACTGATGAAGCTATTCCCCCATGGCGGCAAGATTTTTGAAGTCATCAGCCGTTATGATGATTTGCTGACTTTAGAAAGTCGGCCTGACTATGAACCAGGAGACACACTTGCTCTCATCATTCCTTTCCTGGCTTATCACGGAATAGAAGAGGAACAAATCGCGGCTATGGGGCAGAAAGCCGGGTTAACCCCAGGGGCAGCTGAATTAATCTCCAAACTTAAATCTCGTGGGTGGTACATATTTTGTATTAGTACCAGTTATGAACAATATGCCTTCCCCATCACACAAAGACTGGGCATACCCGGTGAGAATGTAGCTTGCACTTCCTTTCCCTTGACGCAGATTCGCCAATTATTAAGCCAAAATGAATTTGCCTTACTGGAGCAAACAGAACACGAAATTGTGAATCTCAATCCTTTTACCGACGATACTAGAATAAGAGAATATCTGGACTATTTTTATGGGCAGAAATTGCCTCAAACAAGTTGGGGAAGAATTATAGGCCAGGTGAAACCCGTGGGAGGGAGGCGCAAGGTAGAGGCATTGGAGAACTTTAGCACAAGAATGGGAAAACCGCTTTCTCATTGGACGGTTGTAGGTGATAGCATCACCGATTTCAAAATGCTTCGGGCTGTGGATAAAGCAAGTGGCTTAGCCATTGCTTTCAACGCTAATGAATATGCCTTGCCTTATTCCACTCTGGGTCTGGCATCGGTAAGTCTATATGATTTATTGGTAGTTCTGGAAGCCTGGGAGAAAGGTGGCCGCCAGGATGTTGAAAGAGTGGTCAAAGAGAGTGAGAAAGCTGGAGGGACAAGGGATAGAGGATGGTTACATTGGCTAGACGGAACTAAGGATATAACGACTGCTTTGGAAATCCATAAAAGAATCCGCCGCTTGGTTAGAGAGGAAGCCGCCAAACTGGGCTAATATAGATTACTTACTCTCGCCTTCCAGTCTCACGGAAGATCCACACGAAGGCAACAATAGCGATTAGGGAAACGACGATGATAGTAATTAAGCCCCCTTTGCCCAGCCCACCGAATGCCTCACCTACAGCATAAACTGTAGCACTTGCCTCCATCCAGTCTGGCATCCCAACTACCATCCTACCAGTTAAAACTAAAAGACGCCTTAGCCTTTACATACAGCACCATTCGGACAGGCTAATCTGATCCAAATTCTCGCTACTGCTAACCGCGGTGCTTCTATTTCACTTCTTGGCCGGCTTGCTAAGTATTTCGTCTATAATGCCGTATTCCACTGCTTGTTCAGCGCTAAGATAAAAGTCCCTGTCGGTGTCGTGGGCAATCTTCTCTACCGGCTGACCGGTGTGCTTAGCTATGATGTTACGTAGCATTTCCTGCATCCTCATGATTTCTCTGGCGGCAATTTCAATATCTGCCGCCTGCCCCTGAGCACCACCAACTGCCTGGTGCAGATGTATAGTCGAATTAGGTAAAGCATACCTTTTACCCTTAGTCCCGGCACAAAGAAGCACGGTGCCCATGCTAGCTGCTAGACCAACACAAATGGTGGATATAGAGCAGCGGAGAATCTGCATAGTATCGTAAATGGCTAAGCCAGCGCTGATAATGCCACCTGGGCAATGAACATAAAGGTTTATATCCTTTTCCGGATCCTCTCTCTCCAGGTAGAGGAGCTGGGCAATAATAAGATTGGCTATCTGGTCATTGATCGGCGTGCCCAAAAAAACGATTCTCTCCCTGAGTAAGAGAGAATATATGTCGAAAATACGTTCACCCCGAGCACTGGTCTCCGTCACCGTAGGAATTATCACTTGAGATATTGTTTCCATCATTCCCCCTTTGTTATATTTTCAGCATTGCCACTAGCTATTTGTAATAATTGGTCCATTGTCTTCTGAGTACGCAGAGATTGTTCAATTGATTGCTTAATCTGGGGCAGTGAGAAGAACTGCTTTGCTTTTTCCTTATCCTCAGCATCACTGGTAATCTCATCTACCTTATTATCTACCTCTGTGGAACTAATTTCAATCTTTTCCTCTTCAGCTAATTTCCCCAGGACAAGACTTTCAGTAAGCCGCTTTTTCGCTATAGGACGCAGCTCTTGTTTAATTTCCTCCTCCGTTTTATTAGCTTTCTTCAGGTAATCGGTTATCTCTCTAAAACCCAAGCGCTGTGCCTCGTTTCTAAGAAGTTCGGTAATTTCCTCGTCCTCCAAAATAGGGGGATAGTTTACCTCGCTGATTTCCACCAGAGCGTCAAGCGCCTTTTGCTTCAACTCTAAGCGATTCCTAGCCTCAGCTTTGACTCTTAAATCAGCAGCCACTTTCGTCCTCATATCCTCCAGGTTATCATAGCCAGCACCCTTAGCCAATTCATCGTTAAGCTCTGGCAATTGTTTCTCCTTTATTTCGGTAACAGTGACATTGAAAGTGCCCTCTTTGCCACGCATTTCCTTAATGGGGTAGTCATCTGGAATAGTCAAGCTGAAAGTCCTTTCCTTGTTTTTCTCAGTGCCCTGCAATTGAGAGGCAAATCCCGGCACAGGTGAACGTGAATCCTTATCCATCTCATATAATATGTCTTTGTGATTTAACCAGGGTTTCCCGTCCACATTGGCTTGGATGTCCATAGTAACTAAGTCACCCAGTTCAACAGGGCGGTCTACAGGCACCCACGCTCCTTGTCTTTCCCGGAACTCTTCCATAGCAGCATTAACCTTTTCCTCGGAAACTTCTATTGCGGGGGTAGGCTCTAGCCTTATGCTATGGTAATCGCCAAGCTTAACCTCAGGTTTGAGAGACACTATGGCTTTGAAAATCACAGGCTCTCTTTGAGTAATCTCTATTTGTGGTCCGGCAATGGGTTCAAGTTTTTGAGACTCGATCGCCTGTTTATAAAGTTGCGGTATAAGATGCTCCAATGCCTCATCCAACAAATTCTTCTTTCCTATGTGCTGCACCAGAATGGCCCGCGGTGCCTTTCCTTTACGGAAACCAGGTATGGATACCTCATTAACCAGGTGATGATAAGCCTCGTCCAGTGATTTGTCTAACTCACCGGCTTCAGCCTCTATGTTAAGAGATATCTGGCAATTCCCCAAATTCTCTGTGCTTACTTTCATGTCTTATTCCTTATCATTGTGGCGAACAACTTCGTGTTTTAGCTTAAGGTTTAGCTCGTCAAGCTGATGCTTGTCAACATAAGAGGGGCTATCGAACATAACATCAACGGCATTCTGATTTTTCGGGAAAGCAATAACCTCCCTGATGCTCCGCTCCCCGGCAAAAAGCATTGCCAAACGGTCCAGTCCTATAGCAATGCCGCCATGGGGTGGCGCTCCATATTCCAGTGCTTCTAAGAGACATCCAAATCGGCTTTCCATTTCTTCTTGGCTATAACCAAGGAGGCTGAACATCCTCTCTTGAAATTGACGCTTATGAATCCTGATGCTGCCACTGCCA
>JBGPRV010000074.1:0-6365 GCA_041489785.1 Dehalococcoidia bacterium
GAGGCGACAAAGAAATGTGCTTGAGGAAGGGGGAGAACTGGTACAGGAGACCAGAGGTTGGATAGATGAAACAGGCATAACAGTGACCCAGAGAACTAAAGAGTATGCTGATGATTACCGATATTTTCCCGAACCTGATTTACCTCCCCTGGTTTGGGACCGAGCCTGGATAGAGGAAATCAGAGCCAGACTCCCTGAATTACCCGAAGTCCGCAGAGACCGATTTATGGCCCAATATGGCTTGTCCTTGTATGATGCTAATGTTCTAACTAGCTCTAAGGCCATGGCAGATTATTTTGAAAACTGTGTTAAGCTAATGGATTCCGGCAAAGCCAAGACTGTTAGCAACTGGCTTTTGGGAGATTTCAGCCGGCTGCTTAACGCTACCAACACTGAGATTGAAAATGTTAAAATAAGTCCGAAACATCTAGCAGAAATGCTGGACTTGGTAGATAATGGCACTATAAGCGGACCGGCGGCCAAGATAGTGCTTGAGGAGATGTTTCGCACTGGCCAGAGAGCCAGCGAGATTATAGCAGAAAAGAAACTCAGCCAGATTAGTGATGTCGGTGAAATAAGGGAAGTGGTAAAACAAGTGATAGCCAATAATAGCGGGGCAGTAGCAGATTATGCCTCTGGCAAACAGCAAGCTGTGACGTTTATTATAGGGCAGGTAATGAAAACTACCAGAGGAAGGGCTAATCCCGGCGTAGTAAGAGAGATTATTATACAGGAACTAGGAGGTAAATAAATTGCCTACTTATTTTTTAATCGCCCAGATACTAGTATCAATAGCCTTAATTGCCACTGTGTTATTTCAGTTACGCGGTGGAGGCATAGGGGGTATCTTTGGGCAAGCTGATTCAGTGTATCGAACTCGGCGAGGGATAGAAAGCACCCTTTTCAAACTGACGATCATCTTAGCTGTCGTGCTTGTTGTTCTTGCTATTATAATCGTTGCCCAGTCTAAGCATCTATAAATGAGTTCCATAATAACCCTGACTACCGACTTTGGTTATGAGGATGCTTACGTTGCCGTTGTGAAAGGCGCTATCTTAAGCATTAACCCTGAAGCTAATATTATAGACATCAGCCATTCTATCAAGCCGCAGAATATCATTCAGGCTGCTTTTATACTTAGTACTGCTTATCGCTACTTCCCTAAGCAAACAATTCATGTGGCTATTGTTGACCCCGGCGTAGGTAGTGAGCGCCAGGGAATAATACTGAAAACACCTTCGGCTATCTTCGTTGCCCCCGATAATGGCATCCTCAGCTATATAATTGATGATTTATTTTCCGTTGAAAGTTGCTCATTAACCGAACAGACACACGATCTCAAAGAGATAGTATTTAAGAAAGGTCTTGAAGCTGCAGCTATTACCGACCCTCGTTTCTGGCGACATCCAGTCAGCCCTACCTTCCATGGAAGGGATATTTTTGCCCCGGTGGCTGCTGGCCTCTCCCTAGGCATTTCCCCTTATGAATTCGGGGAAAAAATCAACTCTCTGCATATCCTTCCTATACCAAAACCGACCCTTGATACAGAGGGTAATTTAGTTGGCCGGGTCTTACATGTTGACCGCTTTGGCACCTTGATTACCAATATTAAAAGCAATGATTTAACCGGAAAAAATATCATGATTGAGGTGGCTGGGTACTGTATTCAAGGTATCAGTGACTACTATGCGCAAAAGGAAGGGATAATGGCTATTGTGGGCAGCAGTGGTTATCTTGAAGTCTCGCTAAGAGATGGAAGCGCTTGTGACTTTCTGGGCGCGATAGTGGGAGACGAAATAAAAGTAATTTCAGCTGCATAGTGGAGATATATCAAAAATGCCAATCCAAATCACCACGCTAAGCGAAAATACCGTTGCTAGTGTGAATCTTCTTGCCAATTCAATAATGCCAACACATGTATCAATCTGTAGGGTCACCCTTAGCATTTTGTATTGCCATCCTGAGCACCTGTTTGTTTGTCATTACGAACCCTTTCCTTTTTGCCGCTGAGCCTTTTCCCTTTGTCATTGCGAGCGACCTGCCCGCCGCTTGCCTTCGCTGACCTGCCCGCCGCTTGCCTTCGCTGAAGCTTTAGCGCAAGCAGGCACAGCTATGGCTCGCCTGCTGGAGTCATACGGCGAGCAGGCAGGCGGGAGCTTTAGCGCAAGCAGGCACAGCTATGGCTCGCCTGCCGAAGTCTTACGGCGAGCAGGCAGGCGGGAGCGCGGCAATCTCTTGTCCCCTACTGAGATTGCTTCGGCTGACTAAAGTCAACCTCACAACGATAGGGGGAGTGTCATTGCTCTTAACAAACCAATATAATAGTGGTAATATATTATGTGATGCTCTGGATACAGGCTTGAACGAAAGAAGCTTCATGGAAGGTAAACGGATAAACATAAAAAGGTGTCTAGTAATTGTGGCGGCAACAGTGCTGCTTTTGGCCTCATCTTGCCAAGGCATGCGTTGGCCAGTTATCACCAGCCTGGAAGCTGAGGCACCCTGGACTGCTCCCTTGAGTAGCCTCCAGGTGACGTGTAATGCTTCAGACCTTGATGGCGATGCGCTAAGCTATAACTGGTCGGCTAGCGGAGGTAATATTGCTGGCACAGGTGCGACTGTAAACTGGATTGCTCCTGGAGAAGTTGGTATGTACGACATCAGTGTTGTGGTTGATGATGGTACGGGTAGGAAGGCCACAGGGTCGATTGTTCTCATCGCGTCAAATGGTCCACCACCAACTATTGAAAACATGATTGTTACTGCCGCGCACAAGTATTTGAAAGAAACCGCTACCGGGTACAAGGTCGCGAAAACATACGAATACAATATTGCGTGCAATGCTTCAGGCAATGGCACACTGAGTTACAATTGGTCATGCACAGGTGGCAATATTTCCGGGGGGGGCTCTAATATTACCTGGACTGCCCCGAATACGGTCTGTGACGTTATAGTCACGGCAAAAGTATTTGATGGCGTAGGTAATTGGGTCAAGAAGAGTGTAGTTTTGAAAGTGGTGTCTTGTACACCATGTGAGTTTGGATAGAATTAGGAGATAAATAGCGGCTGCAGCTAAGGAATAGTCTTCCAAGTGATGGCCTGCACACCGTGGGCACTTCATACAGAAAAAAGAGACTGGACTGGTCGGTTGGCATAGCCAGAGTTTCCACTTGGTTTAATGAGGTCAGCCATACCCAGAAAGTCATTCAAACGATAGTTTCCAGCACCTTGTAAAAGTGATAATATATGTGATGCCTTGGATACAGGCTTGAATGAAAAAGACTTTAGGAGAGAGAAACTAATGAACAAAACAAGATATCTGATAATTGTGGGAATTGTGGTGGCAGCAGTGGCACTTGCAATCCTATTTTACACAATCCTAGGCAACCATCGGCCAGTTATCACGAGCCTGGTAGCTGAGCCGGCGAAAATTCTTCCTCGGCAAAGCTGCCAGATTGTGTGTAATGCTACCGACCCCGATGGCGACGAGCTAAGCTACGGATGGTCGGCTAGCGGAGGCACAATAAGCGGAATAACTATAGCTGGGGAAGAAGCTACGGTTACCTGGACCGCTCCTGGCTCTGCAGGCTTTTATGATGTTACAGTCATCGTGATGGATAGCTGCGGTAGCGCAGTCACAGATTCTGTGACTATCACAGTAAGGACCAATACCTCGCCAGCCATTAACAACCTGACAGCCGATGCAGACTGGACCCTTCCTTTGGGCAGTCTCAACGTGACGTGTGATGCTTCAGACCCTGACGGTGATGAGCTAAGTTATGAGTGGTCAACCGACGGTGGTGATATTTCTGGCACGGGTGCAGTTGTAAACTGGATTGCTCCTCAGGGAGTTGGCATATACAATGTCACAGTCGTAGTTAATGATGGTTACGGTGGCTCAGCAACGACAACGTTGCCCATAACCGTGGCGCCAGAGCAACCACCGATTATCCAAGAGTTGCGTATCACAAACGACCGTGACGGAGGTTGCTACCTCAAGAAAGACTCCGGGGGATATAAAGTCGGGCAGGGAAAAGTTTATGACATTGAGTGTATTGTTGCCGACACGAGCATGGAACTATCTTACGAATGGTCATGCACAGGCGGCGAGCTTTCCGGAGAGGGCTCCCTGGCTACCTGGACTGCCCCGAATACAACCACCAAAGTTACAATCACGGTAATAGTGTCTGATATCGCCCGTAATATGGCCAGTAAGAATTTAGTTCTCAGCGTGGTGGGTTGCTCGCCGTGTACATTTGGGTCCTGCGTGAAATAAATGGCAACTCCAGAAAAAGAGCGTAGCCTTCCAGGTGGCGACGTGCACCCCGTGTGCCTTTCCTGTAGAAGATCCTAAACAGGGGAGGCTATTTTAAGGTGGCATTTGGCAATATACAACAGGTTGACCAATTTTCTGAAAAACACTTTCCAGGACCGCTTCAAGAGATACTTGATTATATCCCTGATAATCTTAGGAATAGTCATCGGATTCACGAGTCAGGGATCGGCAAGTACCGGAGAAGGTTATAAGGTCCATTTCTTTTATCTTCCCGGCTGCTCACACTGTGAGGAACAAGAGCCTTTCAACGAAAAACTAGAAAGTGAATATCCTTCAATTAACATTACTCCTCACGATGCTACTACACCTGCCGGAAGTGCTCTATTGTCTGAGATGCTTGAAGAGCGAGGGGTAAAATACGAGCCAGACTTTCCCATAACAATCTTCGGAAATCAAGTATTTGGTGGTTGGGAATCCGAGGAAACATCGGGCAGAGTGATTGAGGAAGCCTTGCAACAATGTCTGGCGGGGAACTGCCCGCCGCCGACAGGTGAAGAACCGGAACATAAAATCAAATTGCCCTTCATAGGGGAAATTGCACTTGCTGATTATTCGCTTCCAACTTTGGCCGTAATTTTGGGTCTTGTGGACGGCTTCAACCCCTGTGCTATGTGGGTACTTGTTTACCTTATATCTATAGTAGCGACCCTGAGAGATAGAAAAAGAATATGGCTGGTTGTCGGCTCTTTTGTTTTAGCTTCAGGCATCCTGTATTTTCTGTTCATGACAGCGTGGCTCAATGCTTTCCTATTCATCGGCTACGTCAAGCCAGTGGTAGTTGTGATTGGTTTAGTAGCTCTGGGTGGAGGGATATTGCAAGTAAGGGAAGTGATAAAGACAAAAGGTGCCATTGTCTGTGAAGTTACCGATGAAGAATCCCGAAAAAAGACGATGACCAGAATACAGAAAATTGTGTCTTCTCCTATAACCTTGGGCACGATAATGGGAATTATAGGTCTGGCCTTTGCGGTAAATTCTATCGAATTTGTCTGTTCCGCGGCAGTTCCCGCGGTTTTCACTCAAGTTCTATCCTTAGCTAGTCTCTCCACCTTCCAACACTATAGCTACATCCTGCTGTATGTTTTCTTTTTTATGCTTGACGATGCCATTATCTTCGGCACAGCCGCTTTTGCTCTGACTTCACGCCTGGGAGACCGATATGCAAAGTATTCCCGACCAGTAGGTGCCACAATACTGATAATTCTGGGAATACTACTCCTCGGCTGCCTTTACTCTAATCAGTTCGACTTTCTAAAACCCATATGTAGCGTACTCTGGTAGACCAGTAGATGGGGCTACGTCGCCGATTCTGAGTGCCTTTTAGGGCTCAAAGCCCTGTGTCCAGTTAAAATACGCCAATCATCCGTAAGCCAGCGTAGACCATAAAGGCAATAAAGACATATCTTAGTGGTTTGGCCGGCAGAGCATGTGCTGCCCGGACTCCAAGCTGGGCCAAGGGTATGCTAGTAGCTGCCAAGCATAGCCATATTGGCAAATTTATATAGCCTATGGAATAAGGGAGCAAGCCAGATACTCCGAGTCCATTTACGATATAGCCAACAATACCACCCAGGCTGGCAAGTATTATTGAAGCCACCGATGTTCCCACAGCAATGTGCATGGGAAAATTTAATGCTAACACCAGCGTGGGGACTATCAATGCCCCGCCACCAAGCCCGGTCAGCCCGGTTACCATGCCTATAGGGAATCCGCAAGCCGCCACAAGCCCGAAATTTTCCCGTGGCTCTTCAGCCTCTCTTCTCAACTTGGGCATTAGTCCCAAGCCCATCCATAAAGCAACAGCTAGAATCAGCCCTCCAAAGCCCGCTTCCAGTATTTCACCAGAAAGGCGAGCTGCCAGGGTAGCTCCAACCAGAGCCCCGGCCAGGGCACATGAGCCTAGAATTAAGGCTGTTTTCCAGCGAACTGCCTTCCTCTTATTATGCCCCCAGCTCCCACTTATGGCTGTCGGCAAAATCACCAGCAAACTTGTCCCGAAGGCTATTTTTATGGCAATATCTTGAGAGAC
>JBGPRV010000075.1:0-6335 GCA_041489785.1 Dehalococcoidia bacterium
CCAGAGCAGATATGCTTTTTTTATATGCTGAGGCCAGTGCTGATTCCAAGGCAGCCAAGACTACTTCTTTAGGCAAGTTTCTCTCAGCCGAAAGTTGAGTAATCGCAGCCTTAAGCTCTGTTTTCATCTTCCCATTACCCTTTAGTTTCTTACATTAGTAAAAAGGTGGGTAAACCCCACCTTAGGTTAAATCTATTTGTTCTAGTTTAGCATATTTAGATTAAAAATGCAAAAGATTGCCTAAATAGCTTATAATGGGCAATTAATCAATTTGGGAGAAAACATGTTAGCTTTGGAAGGTGTGAAAATTTTGGACTTATCGAGGTTGGTTCCAGGTGCGTTTTGCACCATGCTCCTGGGAGATTTGGGAGCTGAAGTGCTTAAAATTGAGGCGCCAGAGGTAATTGAATTTAGGGGTTCATTGGGAGCGCTTTCAGGGGAGGGAAACCGAAGGGCAGCAGCTTACTATGCCCTTGACCGCAATAAAAAAAGCATCGTGGTTAACCTGAAGTCGGAAGCAGGACGAGAAATATTTTACCGCCTTTCTCAGCGCGCAGACGTTATTGTCGAGGGTTTTAGACCGGGAGTAGCCAAACGCTTGAAGATAGATTACGAAACTATAAGTAAGCTAAATCCTAAAATCATTTACTGCTCGCTCAGCGGCTATGGTCAGGATGGGCCTTACCATGCTTTTCCCGGGCATGATATCAACTATATAGCTATGGCTGGTGTCCTGGGCTTAATTGGGTCCGGTGAAGGACCTCCAGTTATCCCCTTAAATCTGGTTGCTGATTTTGCGGGGGCTGCGTTATACGGAGCGTTGGGTATTTCAATAGCCTTGGTTGCTAGAAACAAGACGGGCAAAGGGCAATATTTGGACATGGCTTATGTTGATGGAGCGATATCACTCATGACTTGGTTCAGTGGTTACTTTTTTGATGGGTCAATGTTGAAGAGGGGTGAATCATGGCTTCATGGTGCCTATCCCTATTACGGAATATACGAAACTAGGGACGGTAAATATATTACCATTGGCTGCCTTGAGCCACATTTTTGGGAGAACCTATGCCGATTTTTAGGAAAAGAAGAATATATCCCCTACCACTTCGCTCTGGAACACACCTTTCATAAGCCAGAAGATGAGAAGTGGGATGAAATCCGCTCTTCCTTGAAGCAAATTTTCCTGACTAAGACAAGAGATGAATGGTTTGAATTGTTGATTCGTAATGATGTCCCTGCCGGCAAAGTTTATACACCGGACGAGGTTTTTAGTGACCCACAGGTGCTTCATCGCCAAATGGTAATAGAGGTGGAACATCCTACCTTGGGCAAGATCAAGCAAGTTGGCATAGCTCCTAGGCTCTCAAGCACACCAGGCAAGGTGAGAAGTTTATCTCCGCTTCCTGGGGAACATACTGATGAAATATTGCAAGAACTAGGTTATAAGCGGAAGGAGATTGAGAATTTACGACAGGAAGGTGTAGTGTGTTAAAGGAGTTAGATTATGGCCGAAGAATGTATTTTTTGTCGAATTGTTGCTGGTGAGGTGCCTGGTGACATAGTCTATCAAGATGAAGATTTCCTGGCATTCAGGGATATCTTGCCTCAAGCACCTACACACGTGCTCATTATACCTAAAGCGCATATTACATCTGCGGCTGAACTTACTGGGGGACAACAAAAGCTTGCCGGGCGCCTTATAATCATAGCTAAGAATCTGGCTGAGAAAGAAGGGATAGCCAAGAAGGGTTATCGCTTAGTTATAAATTGTGGTCCCGAAGGGGGGCAAGTGGTGCCGCATCTTCATCTTCACCTTATTGGCGGCAGGAAGCTGGACGCCAGGCTTGGCTAAACCACCCACGAAAATCTTGCGATTTTCGTGGGGACCCGGTTAACCTAGATCAAGTTTACCTGGGTTCCCCAAAATGTCACAGGACTTTTTGGGGCTACTCTAAAGATTATAAAGACTTCAGCTTGGCTATTAATTCTTCTACAGCTTCATCCGGGGTGGATGCTCCGGCGGTAATGCCAATGTTGTGCTTACCCACGAGCCAGGAAGTGTCGACTTCGTCGGCTGTTTCTACCAAATGAGTTTCCACCAGAGGAGAACATATTTCAACAAGGTGTCTGGCATTGGCACTGTTACTTCCGCCTATCACTATCATGAGTTGACTCTTGCTAGCTAATTTTATGACAGCTTCTTGTTGACCCTGTGTTACTTTACATAAAGTATTAACGAGGCGTATTTCCTCAATCTTCGGCCCCAGCATCCCTACAAGCTGTCCGACAAATTCGATAAAGGCGGATTTGGTTTGGGTTGTCTGGGAGATAATGCCCAGGCGTGATAGTGACTTCCCCGGGCTATCTATTTGCCTCATATTTAGGGCAGCTATGCCTTTGTCTCCTGTCCAACCGAGTAGTCCTTTGACCTCAGAGTGCTTTGCGTCTCCAAATATGATTACATTAAAACCAGTTTCGGCTAATTCCTTGGCTGCGTTTTGGGCTTTGCGGACTATGGGACAGGTAGTGTCAATGATACGGATGTGACGGGCTTTGATCTCAGATAATATCGCTGGGCCTGTACCATGAGTGGTGATAGCCAGAATTCTGCCCTGGGCTTGGTCGAGATGACTTATGGGCTTTACTCCTAGATTGGCCAATGCTTCCACTAGCAGGCGATTGTGTGCTACAGGTCCTAATGTTTCTATTTCCCCATATTTATTAGCTGCCTCCTTCAACAACTTGATGGCCCGTCTGACGCCAAAGCATAGGCCCAGCTTCTCAGCCTTCTCAATCTTCATGTTTTTCATAGGCGCCTTGATATTCGGGTGGCAAAAGAACGGCGATTTCTCTCATCAGTTGTGTGGTCAATAATTGCATTTGTGACCTGCTCATCCTGCCGGGGGTCGGAGGTAGATTGAATGGCTTGCCAATGTTGACAACTATGCGAGGGCGTTTCCATAGCCAGCTTATGCCTTTGATTTTATCTGTGCCGACGATGCCGACAGGAAGAAGGGGGACATTTGTTTTTGAGGCTATAACTGCGGAGCCCAGTTTGCCTTTTCTAAGTTTGCCATCCTGACTTCTGCCGCCCTCCGGGAACATGCCCAGGATTAGTCCCTCTTCTAATGCATTTCTGGCGCTCTTGAGTATCCTCTGTTTCTCTCTGACTTTCCCTTCGCGGTCTATGGACAAAGAGCCAGCCCAGCGGAGCCAGAATCTCAAAAAGGGAGAACGAAAGAGTTCCTCTTTTGCCACGAAAGTAATCCATCGCGGAAGGCTAAATGCGAGAAAAATTGGGTCGAGGACATGAACGTGGTTGGCTACCAAAATCAATGGGCCGGTTAATGGTACGTTTTCCCTTCCTTCGGCTCTCCAGGAGAAACAAATATTGAGCAAAGGTCTGCATGTGGTTAAGATAAATTTTTGAGAGAGGGTCATAGATTTACCGCCAGAGTACATATTTTGTCTACAACTTGCTGCAGGCTAAGGTTTTCTGTATTGATGATTATGGCATCTTCAGCCGGTTTAAGAGGCGAGATGGTTCTATTGATATCCATCTCGTCTCGCTTCTTTAAATCGGCGAGGACTATTTCCAGGCTCGAATTCTCTCCTCGCTTTAATAGTTCCTTGTAACGGCGCTTGGCTCTCTCTTCGGTGGAGGCGGTGAGGAAAATCTTTAATTCCGCCCAGGGTAAGACTACCGTGCCGATGTCTCTGCCTGCCATCACTACCTTTCCTCGCTCGGCTAACTTACGCTGTTCCAATACCATTGCATGGCGTACCCCGGCTACTTTTGCTATCAGAGGAACCAGTTCCTCTATTTCAGGATGGAGTAACTTAGACGAGACATCTTCGCCATCAATGAAGAGTGAAAGGGCTCCTTCTTTTGAGGGGACGAAATCAAATTTGCTCGTATTGGCTAGCTTACAAAGCTTCTGTTTATCCTCTGGTGAAATACGTGATTTGAGAACCTTCCAGGTAAATGCCCGGTAAATCATGCCGGTATCGAAGAAAAGGTAGCCCAATCTTTTTGCCAGCAGTGAGCCGACACTACTCTTGCCGACTGCCACAGGGCCGTCTATAGCAATTAGCTGTGGTTTCAAATTTCCCTCCATAATATCATTCTGAGCCAGGCTGTCACAAGCTTTTTACCCCAAGTAATTTGGAAAGAACCAGTGGTGCCTCAAGCATGTTTGACGTGATTATACTAGAAGATTCCTTGAACAGAGGTACCATAGCCCGGTAAATTTTAGTGGTAACTCCGTGGCTAAAGAAGTTGCCTTAGTTGCGAATTCAGTTTAAAATAACTTTCTTCGCAAAGAATTTGATTCGTGAGGAGGAATTCGTATGGGCAAAGTCGCTGACCGGTTGAAGGAACTGAAGGACAGAGAGAGAAAGCTAAAAGCCCTGGGAGGTCCGGAGCGGGTAGAAAAACAGCACAAATCGGGGAAATTAACTGCTCGAGAAAGGCTCGACTTGCTTTTTGACCCTGGCAGCTTTCACGAGCTTGATTTGTTTGTTCAGCATCGAGCCACGCTCTTTGGCATGGATAAGGTTGTTGTTCCCGCGGAGGGAGTCGTTATTGGATATGGAACGGTAAATGGTCGCCCTGTATGTGCTTTTTCCCAGGACTTTACCTCTATGGGCGGGACACTGGGTGAGATGCATGCTAAAAAGATATGCAAGGTAATGGATTTAGCCATGAAGTGTGGTGTTCCCATAGTAGGCTTTAATGACTCTGGAGGGGCTCGAATTCAGGAAGGTGTTGATGCCCTTTCAGGCTATGGGCAGATATTTTTCCGGAATTCTGCAGCCTCAGGGGTTATTCCCCAGCTCTCAGCAATCATGGGGCCTACCGCCGGGGGGGCAGTCTACTCGCCCGCCATGACAGATTGGGTGTTCATGACCAAAGGGACAAGCTACATGCACATTACCGGCCCGGCAGTTATCAAACAGATTACTGGAGAGGAGATCACTTCCGAAGAGTTGGGCGGCGCCATGCCTCATGCCACTAAAAGTGGTGTATGCCATTTTGCCTGCGCTAGCGATGCCCAGGCTATCGAACTCATTAAAAAACTTCTGAGTTACCTTCCCTCAAGTAATAAGGAGGGCCCCCCTTTAATTAAGCCTACCGATGACCCAAACCGTGTTGACCCTGCCCTTGACACCGTAATCCCAGACGAGCCTAGCAAGGTCTATAACATGAGGGATGTTATCCAATCCATTGTGGATAACGGCGAAATACTTGAGCCCCATTATCATTATGCTCAGAACGCCATTATTTGCTTCGCCCGGCTTAATGGTAGACCAGTGGGCGTTATCGCTAATCAACCGATGCACCTTGCTGGGTGTCTTGACGTCAATGCCGCGGATAAAATCACCCGATTTATCAGGTTCTGCGATGCCTTTAATATTCCCTTGCTTACCATTGCCGATGTCCCGGGTTACTTGCCGGGGAAAGACCAGGAATGGCTGGGAATAATAAGACACGGAGCAAAGGTTTTGTGGGCTTACTCCGAGGCCACGGTTCCTAAAATTACTCTGGTCACTCGCAAAGACTACGGGGGTTCATATCTTGCCATGTGTAGTAGAGATCTGGGCGCTGATTTTGTTTTCGCCTGGCCCACAGCGGAGATTGCGGTGATGGGGGCTGAAGGGGCTACACCGATTATCTTTCGCAAGGAAATAGATGCCGCGCCGGACCCTGTAGCCAGGGAACAAGAAAAGATTCGAGAGTATCGTGACCTACTGTATAATCCTTATATTGCCGCCTCGCGGGGATATGTTGACGAAATTATTCCACCCCATGAGAGCCGCCCCAAGATAATCAAGGCTTTGGAAATTCTTTCTACTAAACGGGAAACGAGACCTCCCAAGAAGCATGGGAATATTCCCGTGTAAAGAAGTTTAACAAAGGAACAATAGCTGCCATTACTGCTGGTTATTGCTGTTTGTATGTGAAGGAAATAAAAGGCTCGTAATAGCGGAAAGGAGATAATTAGTGAATGCACTAAGAAAAGGTTCCATCTTAGCCAAAGATTTAACCGCTGATAAAGTAAAAACGAGGCCGAAAGCTAAAAACCCGGTCAAAATTTGTGACACCACCTTTCGTGATGGGCATCAATCCACGTTGGCGACAAGGATGCGAACTGAAGATATGGAGTGGATGGCCTCTGAAATAAATAAGTGTGGCTTCTACTCTATGGAGGTCTGGGGTGGGGCAACATTTGACGTAGCCCATCGCTTTTTGGGTGAAGACCCCTGGGACAGGCCTCGCAAGTTGAAGAAACTCATGCCCGATACTCAACTTCAGATGCTGTTACGAGGACAGA
>JBGPRV010000076.1:0-6325 GCA_041489785.1 Dehalococcoidia bacterium
CATCATCCACTGAGGTAGCACAGCAGCTACAAGCAGCAGCCACCAAGATGGCTGCGGTCAGCGCCGAACTAACAAAAGCAAGGCAGGCCCTGTCGAAAAGGAAGGGGGAATAGTAGGATGTGTATGGCTAAACTTTATGAGACTAAAGAAGGCGACAAGCCGATTCTGGACCATATCGCACGCCTGACAATCACCGATCGGCAAGTAGAAGTAGAGACCCTCTTCGGAGAAAAGAAGGTTTTCCGGGGCAAGGTGCGACAGATAGACTTCTTAAAGTCTCAAATACAACTGGAAAAGGATTAATTTTTTGCCTGCTAATTGCAATTAATTGCAAAAACATGGGGCATTAGAAGGAAAAATTATGAGAAGAAGCCTACGAGACACGCTGGTGGTGGTGCTCGTGGTGATTGTAGCAGCGTTCCTGATCCGTGCTCACAGTGCTCCAACTTCGGTTGATATCATGGCCGGGAGCTCGCTTATCTCCAACATTGTTCAGGATGTAGCTGATGGCAAACTGGAAACTCGTACCCTGATACCGCCAGGCGTGTGTCCGGGCCATTACGATGTAATGCCCAGCGATATCGAGGCACTGGCTAACAGCAAGGCTCTTTTCATCCATGATTACCAACAAAGTTTCCAGAATATCAAAGGAGCGATTGAAGCTGCCGAAAACCACAACCTTACCATTACGGTCCTTAATGTTACAGGCAACTGGATGGTGCCCGCGGTCCAGGCTGAAGCGGTAGATAAAATTGCTCAGGCATTGGGCGAGCTAGACCCGGAGAACGCTGCATACTATGCGGGGAACGCTACAGAGAGGGAACAGGCTATCTTAGCTTATGGCGACGAGGTAAAAGGTAGATTGCAAGATGCCGGAGTAGACGGAGTAAAGGTAATCTGTGCCGCCATGCAAGCGGATTTCGTGGAGTGGGCGGGGTTTGATGTCGTGGCTACCTTCGGTCGGCCTGAAGACTTAAGTCCGGCCGATGTGGCCCAATTGGTAACCGGGGCTGAGCAAGCCGGCGCAGCTTTGGTCATCGACAATCTCCAGAGCGGTAGCACAACGCTAGGCACAGCTATGGAATCGGATATTGAAGCCATTCCGGTAACCATATCCAACTTCCCCGGCGGCCTGGAAAATACCGAGACCTGGGAGAAGGCAATAGATAAGAACGTTGATTTACTGCTGGGAGCTTTGAATGAATGGAGGGTACAACATGGATAACACAGTCATCAAGATTCAAGACGCTGTGGTTTCTTACCGGGAAGACGTGGCTTTACAGGGCGTGTCTCTGGAGGTAAGGAAAGGAGAATTCATCGGCATTATCGGACCTAACGGCGCTGGCAAAACTACCCTGCTCACAGTGATTAATGGCCTGGGCAAACTGGTCCATGGCCAAGCCTGGGTACTAGGGTCGCGGCTTAATGGGAGAAATAGCACTAATTTAAGGAAGCGCATAGGTTATGTGGCCCAGGTAGAAAATATCGACCCCCGGTTGCCCATCAATGTCAGAGAGACGGTAATGGTGGGCTGCTATGGCCGCCTGGGATTATTCCACCGGCCGACGCGAGCTCAATGGGAAACAGTAGATGAGGTATTGGAAATGGTCGGCATAGCTCATTTAGCCCAACGCCCAATAGGACATCTATCCGGGGGCGAATACCAAAGGGCAGCCATTGCCCGAGCTTTAGTCCAGCAGCCTGAGATATTTCTTCTCGATGAGCCGACAGCTTCAATAGACCAAAAAGCTCAACGCGAAATCTTAAGCCTGATACAGCTCATTCACAGGGAATATCATACGACCACTCTATTTGTCACCCATGACCTTAGAACGCTGCCCTCTATTTGCCAGCGATTGATTCTAATGAAGGACGGTAAGATATGGCAGCAAGGTAGCCCGGAGTCAATGCTCAGGGAAGAGGTGCTGAGTCAGCTTTACGGAGCTCCGATATCGGTAGCGACTGAGATTGCTTCGTCGCTTCACTCCTCGCAATGACAAAGGGGGACACGGGAGCCCTGCAATGATAGAGGCAATAAGAAAGCCTCACAATGGCAGAAGTGACTTGAGAGCCTCCCGACGACAGAAGTGGCAAGATAGAGTGTCATTGCGAGCCCCGACTTGTCGGGGCGTGGCAATCTCGATAAAGGAGACGGTTGTTGACATTTGGGAGTTAAGGTAAAGAGGATATGGATTTTTCTATTTTACAGTACCATTTCATGCAAAACGCCATTCTGGCCGGGTTACTCGGTGGCATAGCCTGTTCTGTAGTGGGCGTCTTCGTCGTTACCATGCATCTCTCCTTTATCGGGGTATGCATTGCCCACGCTGCTTTTGCCGGAGCGCTCCTCGGCCTTTTATTGGGATTTAACCCCCTGATTGGTGCCTTGCTCTTCAGCCTGGCTTCAGCAGCCATTATCGGACCCGTGGCTGACCGCGGGGAATTAAATCCCGATACTTCCATAGGTATTATTTTCTCCCTGATGCTGGGACTGGCTTTTCTGTTCATGGGACTGATGCACGGGGCCAGGACTGAAGCCTTGAACCTGTTCTGGGGGAGTATATTGACCGTTACGCAACAGGACATCATCTTTTTAGCCGTTACAACAGGTGCGATAGTTGGGCTG
Source organism: Dehalococcoidia bacterium (assembly GCA_041489785.1). Lineage (GTDB taxonomy): Bacteria > Chloroflexota > Dehalococcoidia > GIF9 > AB-539-J10 > RBG-13-51-36. The sequence goes on from JBGPRV010000076.1 coordinate 2,627, forward strand.
GTGTTCGTTTTCTATAAGGAAATCCAGGCAGTGATTTTCCATCGGGAAATAGCTCTAGCCGTGGGCATACCGGCGACAGTCATTTTCTACGGCCTGCTGTTTTCCACCGGCGTGACTATAACTGCCTCGCTACAAAGTATCGGCGGTTTGCTTATCTATTGCCTCATTCTCAATCCCGCAGCCGCTGCCTATCAACTTACTTATAGCTTAAAAAAGATGCTCCTTATCGCTGTCGCTTTTGGTGTTATTTCTTGCTGGGCTGGACTCGTAGCCTCATATTTGCTGGACATTCCCTCAGGTGCCTCCATAGTGATAACTTCTTCGATTATCTTCGGCCTGGCAACGGCATTCTCCCCTAAGAGAAAAGTGAAGGGATGGCAGCAAACTCAGCTAGCCGGTTAGCTATGCAACTTCAAGAATATTTCGATCAACTGGCCCCAACCTGGGATAAAGAACTTACCCGGGAGAGGTTGAAGTGTCTGGGCAAAATCGTCAAGGAATTAGGCATTAAACCTGGATATTATGTGCTTGATATTGGCAGCGGCACGGGCATCCTTTTACCATTTCTAATTGCAGAGCTGGGTGATGAGGGAAAAATTGTAGCTCTAGATTTTTCAGCGGAGATGCTAGGTCAAGCAAAAGCTAAAAACTTCCCGCCTATAGTTGGTTTTGCTCAGGCTGATGTTCTCGCCATTCCCTTGGCTGATAATTCTGTGGATATGGCTATATGCAACAGTGTCTTTCCCCATTTTACCAACAAGGCCAAGGCATTAAAGGAGATAGCCAGGGTGCTCAAAAATAATGGCCGGCTGGTCATCTGCCATACCATGAGCCGAGCGATGATTAACCAGCTTCATCAATCCGCTGGTGGCGTAATCGCCAATGACCTTCTGCCAGACGAATCTCAGCTCAGAAGACTGATAAAGCAGGCTGGTTTTAGGGTAACCCATTTCGAGGACAGCCCGGAACGATATCTAGTTATTGCTGAGAAGCATGTCCGCTGACTCTTTAATTATTGAACTTCAAGCTCAAGACTGATATCTAAAGCCCTGGCGGAGTGGGTAAGGGCGCCAATGGAAATAAAATCAACGCCAATTTCAGCGACGGCCCGAACATTATCCAGTGTAATTCCACCTGAGGCTTCGATTAAAGCACGGCCATGAATAGATTTTACCGCCTTACGCATATCCTCGAGATTCATATTGTCAAGCATGACGATATCTACCCCAGCTTCCACGGCTTCTAAGGCTTCTGGCACGGTCCCGACCTCCACCTCGACTTGAGTCTGCCTTGCCTGGAGATTGCTTCGTCGCTTCGCTCCTCGCAATGACGGGGTGAGGAATCCTCGCAATGACAACGGAGCATTTTGTCTTGCTTTGGCTATAATCTCCTTGATATTCAATCCCTGGCTGCGGAGTGCCGCCAGATGATTATCCTTAATGAGGATGCCATCGCCTAAACTCATACGGTGATTTTCACCGCCACCTATCTTGACAGCGTGTTTTTCCAGCGACCTCAAGCCCGGGGTAGTTTTTCTGGTATCCATAATACGCACCGGCAATCCTTCAACTCTTGCCACGTAAAGATTGGTCTCCGAGGCAATGCCGCTCAAGTGCTGGAGAAAGTTCAGGGCGACCCTCTCCGCTTTGAGAATGCTGGCAATGCTGCCTGACACTTTGGCGACTTTACTGCCTGGCTTAACTCTAGCTCCATCTTCTAGAAGAATCTCCACCTTTAATTCCGGACCAACCCGATGGAAAACCTGTTTGGCTATGTTTATACCAGCCAGGATACCTTCCTGCTTGGCTACAATAAAGCCCGTCCCTCGCCGGTCACCGGGGATCAAAGCCTCAGTAGTGACATCGCCTTTACCAAGGTCCTCAGCTAAGGCGCGGTCGATAACTTCTTCAATCTGGAGCTTACTTGATGACATTTTTCTTAAAAATGATGTGCCGTTGCCATTCTGGCGAAGTCCGTGGGAAATCTGTGCGAAAGTGAGCGCCACGACTTTCTTTACGGAGCAAAGCCGCCTCAGTCATAAGCCTGGCACATAATACCAAATTATTTAGTTCATAGGAGGGGCGGTCACCGGGTTGAGACAGGAGGCTTTCCCAGGTGGCCAAGATGCTTGCCGCCTCTTTGAGGCTTTTTCCAGAACGAATGATTCCTACTTTATCCCACATGAGGGACTGCAGGTTGGGCAGATTAAGCGGTGGTACCTTGGGTAGCACCTCTCTATCGGGGAGGCAGTGGGAGATTGCTTCGTCGCTCCGCTTCTTGCGATGACGAGGAGAGGCAGTCATTTCAGTCCTTTGCACTACCCTCTTGCTGAAAACAACTGACTCAAGCAGGGAATTTGATGCCAGTCTGTTAGCACCATGCACTCCAGTGCAGGCAGTCTCGCCAGCAGCAAATAACCCTGGGATATTTGCCTCTCCCCAACTATTGACCTTCACCCCTCCCATAAGGTAGTGAGCGGCCGGGGCAACAGGGATAAGTCCCTTGGTGATATCCAGGCCATGGTCCTGACAAAAGCGATATATGTGGGGAAAGCGAGTGGTAATTAACCGAGATGGCAAATGGGTAACGTCCAGAAAAACTCTATCGTTGTGAGTTTTCTTCATTTCGTAGACAATGCTGCGAGCTACTACATCTCTGGTCGCCAGTTCGGCCTCATCAGCATAATCCGGCATGAAACGATGCCCTTCCACATTCCTAAGTATGCCACCCTCTCCCCTGACCGCTTCCGAGATGAGGAAAGGAGCTACTCCCGGCAGGCGAAGAACAGTGGGATGAAACTGGAAAAATTCCATATCGCTTATTTCGGCGCCGGCTTCAAAAGCCAACGCTATCCCATCACCAGTGACTACATCGGAGTTAGTGGTATATTTAAACAACCTCCCAGCACCACCAGTAGCTAAGATAAGAAATTGGCAGTGATACTCTTCCACAGAGTCAGTGCGACAATCGAGAGCTCTCACGCCAGTTACCCTGTCTTTCTGGATTAAAATTTCGCTAGCCAGGCAATTTTCCAAGACTCTGATAGGAGTAGAGCGCACCTGGCGACTTAAGGTAACCTCGATATGCTCCCCGGTGGCATCTCCGCCGGCATGCATAATGCGCGGCACACTATGAGCTGCCTCTCTGGTCAAAGTAATTTCCCCATTGAGGGTATCAAAGGGCACTCCAAATTTGATTAAATCAGCGGTGCAATCAGCCGCTTCCTCTGTCAAAATGCGCACTGCCTCGGCATCACATAAACCATCTCCAGCAGCCATGGTGTCTTTGAAGTGAAGTTCGGGAGAATCATCCTTGCCCATGGCCACAGCAATGCCCCCTTGCGCATATTTGGTGTTGCAGTCATCTATGCTGCCCTTAGTCAGGATAAGGACGCTGCCTCGTTCTATAGCAAGCAAGGCAATATAAAGCCCGGCAATGCCACTGCCCACTATAATATAATCATAATAATTCGGTTTCACTTTCCCGCCATGCCCAGTAATCTACTAATTTCTTTAGTGCTTGTGCCGCCCTCTCCGGAGAAGGGAAAACAGCTAAACCCTGGCTGATAATTTGCTTTCTCGTCTCGGCAATAGCTCGCCATTTCCAGCTTTTCATCTCCGCCAGACCAATTTCCGCCGTCTCAATAACACAGACTACAGGTTTCCCATTCTTCTTGATTGCCAGTGTGCTATTCAAAAA
>JBGPRV010000077.1:0-6274 GCA_041489785.1 Dehalococcoidia bacterium
AGGGTTGCCCGTCTCCCCTGGTACCGGATGGATTTAACTGTCGCCATAATCCAAACAATGCTACCGTCTTTATGAATCACTCTGAATTGGTATGGCGAGGTAAGTTTCCCCCTCAGCATCTTTATGGTATTTTCCTTGACCATTTCCTTATCTTCGGGAGCGACAATCTCCAAAGAATCTTTGCCCATCAATTCATCTGCCGTGTAGCCGGTGGCGATTGGGAAGTTGGAGTTGAAACAGCAAAACTTTCCATCCTGCATGATGCAAACTCCCACTGGCGCTTCCTCGTTCAGAATCTTGAGCATCTCTTCTTCATCCATTCGCTTGACCGTTGATTTCATTGATTTCATCTGTCCATCTCCTTAGCTGCTCCGGCTTATCGCGGTAACGTGGTTGGTCTTCGTTCTAATGGTCTCCACTTGAACGGCGGTAAATAGTCTCCAACCCCGCCAGTCCCGGTATTCGACGTCGGAAAATATCCCTTCTTTCAACCACCTGAAAAGGGTATTTCTACTGATGCCGACCATCCGGCAAACCTCGGCCGTTCTGTAATAGGTCCGGTCGTTAATAAAAACAGGCATATTTTCTTTCCCTGAAACTACTCAACTATGCCAAACTATACTAATCAATATAGGCTTGTGTGTTGGAAAGCGTCAATCACCCATTTGTACCAATTATTCTGTTACTTTAGTCCTAGCCTGTTTAGCGACTCCTGTCAGCCGAATACTTGATGCAAAACACTGGCACTGTTTCTACAATCCTCCATTCCGACTGGCCACCAGTGGAGTAGGGTCGCCACATTTATCATTTTCGGACTTTAGTGGGATGCGAGACGAAATGGGTCGATTTCCCCAACAAGAAGGACAAAGGAGTAGCCTCAAGTAAATCCAACTCCTGGTGAACGACTGCGCCGATTATCGTTTCATCCGGGGCGAAATTAGTTCCTCGTCTTTTCTTAATTCGATAATGCGGTCGCGAATCATAGCAGCTTTTTCAAACTCCAGATTCTTGGCTGCTGCTTTCATCTGGGATTCCAGTTGCTTGATGAGTTGAGCCATTTCTTCCTTGGAAATAGGTGTAACCGCATAAGGAACCCTTGTCTCAGCTACCGCTTGAACTCTCTCAGTTATATCCTTAATTGCCTTTTTGATTCCCTGGGGAGTTATGCCGTGCTTCTTGTTGTAAGCTTCCTGAACTTGGCGGCGGCGGCCGGTTTCCTCTATCGCCTTCTGCATGGATTGGGTAACGCTGTCAGCATACATTATGACATGGGCATTTAGGTGTCTGGCAGCACGCCCCATGGTCTGAATGAGCGCTTCCTCAGACCTGAGGTAGCCTTCTTTATCAGCATCGAGTATGGCTACCATGCTCACCTCAGGCAGGTCCAACCCCTCACGTAGGAGATTAATACCCACTACCACATCATAGACGCCAAGGCGGAGGTCACGGAGAATCTCCACCCGCTCCAAAGTCTCTACCTCCGAATGCAAGTAATGAGTCTTAATCTCCATTTCCCTCAAGTAGTCGCTTAATTCCTCTGCCATTCGCTTGGTCAAGGTAGTCACCAGACAACGCTCCCCCTTAGCAACTCTGCTTTTTATCTGATAAATAAGGTCATCAATTTGCCCCTTAACCGGCTTAACCTCCACGGTAGGCTCCAGTAAACCAGTGGGGCGGACTAATTGCTCCACTACTTGCTGGCTGCGCTCATATTCATAGGGCTTGGGGGTAGCAGAGACATAAATAACCTGGTTGATGTGCTTATTAAACTCCTCAAAATGCAATGGGCGATTATCCAGGGCTGAAGGGAGGCGAAAGCCGTAATCAACCAGTGTCTGCTTTCGAGAAATATCACCGTGGTACATGCCCCTTATCTGAGGCAGGGTCATATGGGATTCATCGATGAACAACAGGAAGTCATCAGGAAAGTAATCCAGCAAAGTCCAGGGTGTGCTTCCCTGTGCCCGCCGCTGGAGATGTCGGGAGTAATTTTCCACCCCTGTGCAGTACCCCACTTCCTGAAGCATTTCAATATCGTAATTGGTCCGCGCCTCAAGCCTCTGGGCTTCCACTAGCTTTCCCCGGCTCTTTAACTCCTTTAATCTTTCCTCCAGCTCGACTTTAATATCCTCGATGGCCGCCAGCAACTTTTCGTGAGAGGTAACAAAGTGCTTTGCAGGGTAAATATCCACTTGATCACTATTAGCCAGCACTTCACCAGTTAAAGGGTCAACCTCTACAATGCGCTCAATCCTGTCCCCCCAGAATTCGATTCTGAGGGCTGTTTCCTGATATGCTGGCTGAATTTCCAGGGTATCGCCCCGGATGCGGAATTTGCCTCTGGTGAAATCATAGTCATTTCTTTCATATTGCATATCCACCAAATGGCGGACCAGTTTGTCCCGCTTGTAGTGTTTGTCCCTTTCAATAGTAATGGCAAAGCCCTGATATTCCTCAGGTGCGCCTAAACTATAAATACAGGAAACCGAAGCGACAATAACTACATCTCGGCGGGTGAAGAGGGACATGGTAGCGGCATGCCGTAGTTTGTCAATCTCCTCATTTATATCGGTTTCTTTCTCAATATAGAGGTCGGTGCTGGGGATATAAGCCTCCGGCTGATAGTAGTCATAGTAGCTGACAAAATACTCCACGGCATTTTCGGGAAGGAATTCCTTGAACTCGGTTGCTAGCTGCGCAGCCAAAGTCTTGTTGTGACAAATAACCAGGGTTGGCCTCTGTATCCTCTCGATGACGTTAGCCATGGTGAAAGTTTTGCCACTGCCTGTGACTCCAATCAGTGTCTGTTCTTGGTAACCTTTGTTCAAACCCTCAACCAGTTTGTCTACGGCCTGAGGCTGGTCGCCGGTAAGGCGAAAATCGGAAACTATTTTAAACTGAGTCATCGGGTTCACTCACCACAATAAAAAACACCAACTCTTAATATATAAGAAACAACGAAATTTTGCATAAACGAGTGGAGAAGCAGCATTATCTGCAGGTGACGTGTCAAATCAAGGTCTTGTTTGGAACATCAAGCCATGTTAAAATTTGGTATCCTCGATAAAAGAAAGGAAACTGATGACATGAAGTCTTATGAGGAACTCGCTAAAGAGCAGGGGATGAGAGAAAGTAATTTCTTGACCGACTTGGGGGAAATGTCTGATTTTGAGGCTGATTTGGGTCAGAGGCGGGACGAAATTTTGTTCAAGATAACTACTGAGATGGAGGATACTAAAAATGCCCTCAATAATGTTGAGCAACTTGCTCAGAGACTTAGGAAATATCTGGACCGGTTAAGAAATATATATCAAACTCTCTCCAAATAGAGTTAGGCCGAGATTAGAGTACAGCCCAATGCAGTCTGAGTCGGAAACATCAGTTAGACTTCGTTTTGCTCCCAGTCCTACAGGGTATCCACATTTAGGCAACATCAGGACTGCTCTATTCAACTGGCTTTTCGCTCGCCACCACGGCGGCAAGTTTATCTTACGAATTGAAGATACTGACATTGCCCGTAAGGTGGAGGGCGCGGTGGAGGTAATCCTAGATAGCTTACGGTGGCTGGGATTAAATTGGGATGAAGGGCCTTACCTCCAATCACAACGATTGCCCGTTTACCATGAAATTGCCCAGAGATTGCTTGAGGAAGGTCATGCATATTTATGCTACTGCTCTCCAGAGCGATTAGAGACGATGCGCCAGGAACAGACAAAACGTAAGCAGCCACCGAAATATGATCGCCGTTGTCGAGATTTAACACAACATGAAAAAACTCGGCTAGAGTCAACCGGTATTACCCCCGTGATTCGCTTTAAAACACCTCTCGAAGGCGAAACTACTTTCTATGACTTAATTTATGGCCCGGTAACTTTTAAGCACGATACCTTAGACGACTTCGTCCTGCTCAAATCCGATGGTTATCCCACATATCACCTGGCTAATGTAGTAGATGACCATTTAATGGCTATCTCACATGTCCTCAGAGCCGAAGAGTGGCTCTCCAGCACTCCCCGCCATGTTTTGCTTTACCAAGCTCTAAACTGGCAAGCTCCGCAATTTGCTCATTTGCCCATGATTCTGGGACCTGACCGTGCCAAATTGTCCAAAAGGCATGGTGCTACCAATATCAGTGAATATCAAAAGCAAGGATACCTCCCAGATGCCCTGATCAATTTTTTGGCGCTTTTGGGCTGGTCGCTCGATGATCGGACTGAGTTATTATCCCCAGAAGAATTGATAAAGCACTTCTCTCTGGAAAGAGTCGGCAAAACAGCGGCTATCTTTAATAAAGATAAGCTGGAATGGATGAACGGGGTTTATTTGCGCAAATTAAGCCCGGAGGAATTTGTCCGGCAAGCCATGCCATTTCTAGATAGAGATTTGCCAGAGTCGGTAAGGCGTCCATTGGATAAGAGTTACGTCAGCCAGGTTCTATCGCTCATTCAAGAACGAGCCAAAACTCTGGGCGAGGTCCCTCAGCTTGCTAGCTTTTTCTTCCTCGACGAGCTGCAATATGAGACGAGCTTGCTTTTAAAAGGGAAACTGGATGCCAAATCAGCTGCTAAGGCTATTACGATTGCTTCTCAAAAGTTAGAAGAAGTAACGATGTGGGATGCCACTACGCTTGAGGGTATCTTGCGCCCTCTGGCCGCAGAGCTAAACTTAAGCACAGGGGAATTCTTCGGTTTGTTAAGGGTAGCTGTTACAGGACGTACTGCGGCACCACCACTATTTCAGACCATGGCGGCATTGGGAAAAGAGAAATGCCTGAAACGATTCGATATGGCATCGCAGTTGCTACCCACTTAGTTTAACTGGAATGCCACATGCAGCTTCGTAGCAAGATCCTAAATAGTTTTTGGCTCTTGCTTAGCTTGCTAAAATGGTTAAAAACCTACAATTTTTGCCTGGAAAGTCCAAAGGGTATTGACAAAACTTTGTTCTTGTAGTAACAATATAGGCATAGCAAAATTAAAAGGAGGGCATAATGGCAACAGCTTATTGTATGAAGTGCAGGAAAAAGAGGGAGATAAGAAACCCCAGGCGTGTTATGCTCAAGAACCGCAGACCAGCAACCCAGGGTGTCTGTCCTATCTGCGGCACAAAAGTATTCAGAATAGAGAGAGCCTAAATCTCTAAGACGGGCACCAGGTGTTGAGAGGGGTCACGCATTAGCGGTGAGTCTGCTCATGTTTGCGTGAACTCCACAGGCGAGAGAGCTTAGACCTTTACGGGATATTTAATTTCCCGGGGGATTCTGGTGTCTTTTTGAGAATAGTCTCAAAAAGTAAACGCTAGAGAGTTTGTTATCTCTCTAAGACTGCGGCGCAAGATCTCCTTGTCTACATAGGTTAGATTCAAAAACGTGGGGAAATTTTTCTGGGCTTCTCGCTTAAGATATTTGTATTCTCTTGCTAAGGGTGCGCGGATTAATCTATTCCCGCCGAAAAATATGTAATCCAGCTTGTAGTTCTTAAATTCCTCCGCGATTTTATTGCTAACCTGCCTTAGAAAATCTTTCTTCTGTTCTTCAGTCCTGCGGGTGAATCTTTTTTCGCTCCTTCCTCCTTTCCTATTATTCCTTGTTGATTTCCCGTAGTGGAGAGGGACTTTTAATTCACGCTGACATAGGTTAAACTTTAGCGAATATGGCTCAGAACTATAACCCTCGTGAAATCGAAAATAGATGGCAACAGAGGTGGGCGGCTGACCATATTTATAAGGTACAGAGAGATAGTAAGCGCCCGAAATTTTATGCCCTGACCATGTTCCCCTATACCTCAGGAGACCTCCACATTGGTCACTGGTACGCCATGGCGCCCTCAGATGTCTATGCCCGATTTAAGAGGATGCAGGGCTACAATGTGCTTCATCCTATGGGCTTTGACGCCTTTGGGTTACCGGCGGAAAACGCAGCCATCAGCCGTGGGATTCACCCTTATGACTGGACAATGAGAAATATAGAGAATATGCGTCGTCAACTCAAAAGTATGGGGGCAATATATGACTGGAACCATGAAGTAATTACTTGCCTGCCGGACTACTATAAATGGACGCAGTGGTTTTTCCTTAAATTCTATCACGCTGGCCTGGCATATCGAGCTGAGGCACCGGTTAACTGGTGTCCCAAATGTCAGACAGTGTTGGCTAATGAACAAGTGGTAGGGGAAGGTCTTTGTGAGCGGTGCAGCACGCCAGTGACTAAAAGAGAGCTGGAGCAATGGTTCTTTAGAATTACTAAATACGCCGAGGAACTCCTCGATCATAGTCG
>JBGPRV010000078.1:0-6271 GCA_041489785.1 Dehalococcoidia bacterium
GAAAACTCTAAGATATTTAGAAACAAATCTCCGCTCAAAATCCTTACAAACCCACGAGTATGAATCATTAACCAGGCGTTATGGCATTAAAGTTTTTGAGGCCTATGTTCAACAGAACGCGCCGGGGGCTTATAGGGTGTTCTGGCATTACGGGCCAGATGAAACAGGCAAAGACGAAAGGCGAATACCCATTATCACTATCATTGCTATAACACCTCACCCTGATTGACTAATCCCCCACCTTGCCGCAGCAGCTTTCTTAGTCAACATTCCTGCCTTTCCTTCAGTAGCGATTCTGTTGCAAGCTCCCACAAGGCGATAGCAAATGCACAAGTTGCTCCGATTGCAGAGAGCCAGACGGCATCGAATGGAATCTGGCAAGGTCCGGTGACGAAAGTGCTGAACAATCCTCGCTAAGGGAGCTCCAGGTAGGTCTGCTGGAGGAGCAGGGCATCCTGCTCCAGATAAGGGGCGCTCTCGCTGATGACTACTCCCTTTGCCTTCCGTTCCTTCAAGGCTTTGAGCAGCTCGACATATCGAAAGTCTGAGTCTGGGAGCATTAAGTGCTTGATTTCGCCCTTGTTGCCGTAGGCAATCCCGGAGAGGTGGATGTGCATATTGTCTAAGCCTCGCCTGCCCAGTTTTCTTTCAATCTGGTCCAACATAGCGAGGAACTCTTGGTAGGAGTTGGACTTTCCTGTCCGGGCATGCCAGTGGGAAAAATCAATGCAGGGCAAAACTCCTTCTATCTCACTGCTGAGCCGAAGTAGTTCCTCCAGGGTGCCGAATTGAGAGGGTTTCCCGGTGACTTCCGGGGAAATCGTCACTTTGTTTCCCTCTTTCTGCAAAATGTTCACCACCTCCTGCAGATGCTTTTTGACCACGGCGTAGGTCTCTGCGGGAGTGCTTTTGAGATAAAAAGCGGCATGGAAGGTGATGCTTCTGGCGCCGAAAAGAGCGGCAATGCGGGCAGTTTGCAGTATTCTTTCTTTGCTCATGTGTACTTTTTGCGGCTCGACGGCATTCAGGTTTACGAAGTAAGGTCCGTGGGCGGTGAGCACAACGTTCTTCCTGGCTGCTAATTCTCCCACCGAGACAGCAACCTGAGGGCTCATCTTTACCCCCTGGACAAATTCCACCTCCATGCAGCCGAGGCCGAGCTCAGCAATACGCTCGATACCCGCCTCTGTGGAACGGAGTTTGGCACTGAAGGGAACACCACCTGTCCCGAAAAGGAGTCCCTCCGTTTTATTTGAACTCATCGCTTCTCTCACAACTTATTATAACTGACCCGACTGCAAACTTCAGAGGACTTCGCAAAGTTCAGGGAACATGCGTAAAATAAACCATGTGAGGAGGCAATGAATATGTTGGGTAATTACACGGCCAAATATACGAAGATTAGCTCCGGTTATATGAGACAACTTGTGGAATGGCCGGAGGTGATAACCGAGGGAAGAACTTTGGAAGAGTGCCGGAAAATGCTCAAGGACGCTTTACGCGAAATGATACTGGCCTATCGCCAGCAAAATAAAGAAATCCCTGTTGCAGAGCTCTTCTAGAACAAATAGCCGTCGGCTCGAAGTAGTTTAGCGTAGCGTCTCCTCTACGAGTTTTCTATAAGCAAACAGCAAATCTCCGGTTAGCTTACCGGGTTTGCCTGTACCGATGGGCCGGCTCTCAACGGAGACCAGGGGCATAAGCTCCAGTATGGAATTGGTAAGGAAGGCTTCTTGAGCCTCGATTAGCTCATTTAACTGCACCCATCTTTCCGTGGCCTTGATATTTGAAGTCCGGGCTATTTCTAAGACTGCGTCCCTGGTGATTCCGGGCAGGACGCCACTTTCAAAACACGGTGTGATGAGTTCTCCATTGCTCACCAGGAAGATATTGGTGCTGCTGCCTTCGGCAAGATAACCCTGTTCGTTGAGGAAGATGGCTTCATCGCATCCAGCAGCTCTGGCTGCCGTGCGGGCGAGGATATTTTCCATATAGCAGGTAGATTTTAGTCGAGATAAGGGCGACTGGCTATTGCGGCGCAGGAAAGATACGACTGCTTTAAAACCCGTTTCATATTTTTCGGGTGTTAAGGGAGCAAGGTGTTGGGTAGTGATCAGGATGGTAGGGCTGGGACACGTGCCGGGGTCGGGCGTCATGTCGCCTTCACCGGCCGAAACAGTGAGCCTTATGCGGGCATTCCTGAGCTCGTTAGCCTCCATAGTTGCTACACAGGCAGCTTTCAAGGATTGCTTACCCTCGTCTGTGGTCAGGATGCTATGTGTCAGGCCGATGCTCTCAGCAGAGCAGCGAAGGCGGGTGAGATGAGAGTCGAGTCGAAAGATATAGCCGTTGTAGGCCCGCATGGTCTCGAATAAGCCGTATCCGTAAAGGAAGCCATGGTCGAAGGGAGATAGTTTGGCCTCGAAGCGGGGGATAAGTCGGCCGTTAAGATAAATAATTTCTGCCATGATTTTACCCTCACCCTAACTCCAAACTGGACGGGTAAAACGAAGGAAGTTGGTCAAAACATCGTGTCCTACTTCGGTGAGGATGGATTCGGGATGAAACTGAACCCCCTCCACTACATAGTCCCGGTGTCTCACCCCCATTATTATCCCTTCGGGAGTTTTAGCAGTGACTTCTAGACAGGATGGAAGCCCCTCAGTTTCGATAATTAAGGAATGGTAACGTGTTGCTGGAAAGGGATTGGGTAAGCTCTGATATATAGTTTTGCCATCGTGATGGATAAGGGAAGTCTTGCCGTGGACTGGCAATGTCCGACCAATTTTGCCCCCATAGACATAGCCAATGCATTGATGCCCCAAACACACTCCCAGTATGGGGATTTTCCCGCCAAAGTTCTGCACTGCCTCGTTAGAGATGCCTGCTTCTAAGGGGGTACAGGGCCCTGGCGAGATAATGATGTGGCTGGGGGCCAGTTCTTCGATTTGAGCTAAAGTAATCTGGTCGTTGCGGTGGACCACCGGTTGCCAGCCCAATTCCCCCAGGTATTGGGCGAGGTTGTAAACAAAGGAATCATAGTTGTCTAGTATCAGTACCATTTTTAAGCTTGTTGCTAGGATAGAATAGTCCTGCTCCTCCCAATGTGGTTAATTTCTTAGCACTAAATTATGTCTCCACCCGACCGTCATTGACAAATTTGTCTTTGGCGTTTATCCTATTCATCGTTGTCTCTTTACAAGCACCTATCTGCTGTGCGGGCACAGGCAGGCTTTCTTGGTGCAGATATTATTTGCTGTATCATAGCTGAAAAGGGACATCTTGGCTAGGGCCTCCAAGACTATGTGATTCTTTATGCGTTATTTGGATTTAAGAAAGGAGAAGCAGAATCAGAAATCAGGGTAAAATCTGCTGAAGAAGCGACAGAGATTGCCCATTCTATTAGAAGAGAAAATCATGGAAAAGGTCATCATTTTCGACACTACCTTACGAGATGGTGAGCAAGCTGCGGGAACGAGCTTGAACCTCCAGGAGAAGCTGGAAATAGCCAGGCAGTTGGATAAACTGGGCGTTGATGTCATTGAAGTGGGTTTTCCTGCCAGCTCGGTTGGTGATTTTGAAGCTGTCAGCCTTGTTGCCCGGGAGCTTAAGCGTCCCACAATTTGCGCCCTAACCTCTGCCAATATTGAAGCTGTAGACAGGGCCTGCGAGGCAGTTAAAGAAGCCGAGCATCCCCGAATTCACGTTTTCCTTTCAGCCTCGGACATTCACCTTGCTCACCAGCTTAAGAAAAGTCGGGATGAAGTTCTAAAGATGTCTCGGGAAACGGTGGCTCGAGCTAAGAGTTATTTAGACGACGTTGAATTCTCACCGATGGATGCCAGTCGTGCTGACCCTGCTTATATCTACCAGATTCTGGAGGCAGTGATCAAAGCTGGAGCAACCACGGTTAACATCCCCGATACTGTGGGCTATGCTACCCCCCAGGAATTTGGCAGTCTAATCCAGGGCATACTGGACAACGTGCCTAACATCGACAAGGCGGTGGTCAGTGTGCATTGTCATGATGACCTGGGGTTGGCAGTGGCTAATAGTCTCGAGGCAATAAGAGTAGGTGCCCGGCAAGTCGAATGTACTATTAATGGCATCGGTGAGAGAGCCGGCAATGCTTCTCTAGAGGAAATTGTCATGGCTCTAAAAACTCGCCAGGATTTCTTCAACCTCACCACCAATATTGATACGACTCAAATTTACCGGACAAGTCGTTTGGTTAGCGAGCTAACTGGTTTTCCCGTCCAGCCTAACAAAGCTATCATTGGGGCAAATGCCTTCCGCCATCAGTCAGGTATTCATCAAGATGGCGTACTCAAAAAGTCTATCACTTATGAAATTATGGACCCTAAATCGGTGGGCATCCCTTCAAGTACCTTGGTGCTGAGTAAGGTGAGTGGCAGACATGCCTTCAAGGAGAGACTATCCGAGCTTGGCTACACTTTAAGCGAAGAAGACTTAAACCGCGCTTTTCAGGGCTTCAAGGGGTTAGCGGATAAGAAAAAAGATATAACGGACAGGGATATTGAATCTCTGATAGCTGAAGAACTGCGCACTGTTACCGAAGTGTACCATCTTGACCATGTTGAAGTTTCCTGTGGTGACCATAATATCCCGACGGCAACAGTTAGGCTTATCGGTCCAGATGGACAAAGTTTGGCTGATGCTGCTTTGGGCACAGGTCCTGTAGATGCCGTATATAAAGCTATCAACCGCATAGTTGGAATACCTAATAGACTCACGGAGTTCACTGTTAAATCGGTTACCGAGGGGATTGATGCCATTGGGGAGGTTTTGATACGAATAGAGAGCGAGGGTGTAACCTATACCGGGCGTGGTGCTGCCACTGATATTATTGTTGCCAGTGCTAAGGCATATATGAATGCCCTAAATCGTTTGTTGTCGGCAAAAAAGGGATAAGCAGTGTCGGAGGCAAATGTTTTTGAATTTAGAAGTTAAGCTCTTTGAGATCTTCTGAATGCGGAGGTGATGAATTTGAGTTCCTGGCTAGAAATGATATTGAGATTTTTATTGGCTGCTGGCTTGGGGGCAGGCATTGGGTTTCAGCGAGAGCGGGCAGGCAAGGCAGCGGGGCTGCGCACGCACATTTTAGTTAGCTCCGGAGCAGCGCTCTTCACCCTGGTGTCTATATATGGGTTTACTGGTGGTGCTGCAGTGGACATCTCTCGAGTTGCCGCCGGAGTAGTGGTTGGAATTGGTTTTATCGGCGCTGGCGTTATTCTCCGTGGCCAGCGTGAAAAAGAGGTGGCAGGGCTAACCACCGCAGCCACCATCTGGATAACTGCCGCTGTAGGGCTAGCCGCCGGGGCAGGAATGTATTTGATCTCCGTTATAGCAACTGCGGTCACCGTAGGTGTTTTGTTTCTTCCTAAGGTTCGTGGCTAAGAAGGTCATTGCGAGCAGAGCGAAGCAATCTCAATGAGAACCTTAGTTTAAGAATTTTAATAACCCTCCTGGTAAAGGGGCATTTGTCATGCTCAAGATTTTGCACACCGCGGATATTCACTTAGGGGCGAAGTTCTCGGGTCTGGGAGATAAAGGCGCTTCTCACCGGGAGCAACTGAGAGCTACATTCAAGAGTGTTATTGCTACTGCTATAAATGAAAAGGTAAACATCGTTTTAATTGCCGGAGACCTGTTCGATTCTAACCAGCAACCACCAAGAAATATAGATTTGGTAATAGAGCAATTTAATTTGCTCAATCAGAATAATATTCCAGTCTGCCTTATCCCCGGCACGCATGATTCTCTTGATTCCTCGTCAATTTACAGAAAGGTTGACTTTGAAGGAAAATGCTCCAATCTAAAAATTTTCACTGGCGAGGATATATCCTACAAAGAGTATCCGAACCTCGATTTAACGGTATATGGGAAACCAAATCTAAGTAATAAGTCCTACGTAAGCCCACTGAAAGAGCTCAAGCGTTCGACCTCAAGTAAGTTTCATATCGCTATGGCTCACGGGTCGTTATATATTCCAGAAAAAATAGCGGAAGATGACCATGTCTTCAGGCTTGAGGAGGTTAAAGCCAGTGGGATGGATTATCTGGCGCTCGGGCACTGGCACCGGGTCTATAGCTGCTCGGAGAAGCCTTCAGCCTGGTATTCCGGCCCACCGGAGTGGATACCTGACCAAAAGGAGAAGGGTGGAGTGCTTTTGGTTAGCATCTCGGACTCAGGTGAGGTTAAGGTTGACCCCAAGATGCTTGGACTTCGTGACTATGATGAAGTAGAGATA
>JBGPRV010000079.1:0-6209 GCA_041489785.1 Dehalococcoidia bacterium
GACTTGCACAGGGAAGTGATAGCCATTGGGCTGGGGCTTTAGTTTTGCCAGATAGAGAGGCTCCTTGACCTGGTGAATCCAAATCCCTTCTCTCTGACGACACTTGTGCAAGATCTGGTTGATGAACTAAATATTTTAGCTATTGAGTATAATTTCAACCGCCCACACTAGTTTCTTGGTTACCCTACCTTTGTAGAGTATATTGAAAAGGAACTTGTAAAATATGCTGCTCAGTGTTAGTATGTGGGTTAGCTATGGGGCTTGACAAAATTAAATGATGATGTTAAACTTATTAGTTTGTATTATGTTTCCATTCTCTTTTAGTCTTGTCACCTTAAATTTTCCTAGTTAGTGTCTTCCAGAAATTGTTTTGAAGAATCAGGATCGTTTCTTTTATGCTTAAACACAAGTTAGTGAAGTCTTTCGCTAAATTGCCCGAGACTTTAGAAATACCCGACCTTATTCATGTTCAACTTGATTCCTTCCGCTGGTTTCAAGAAGAAGGTTTGAGGGAGCTGTTTGAGGAAATCTCACCAATTCAAGATTATACTAACACGAGGCTAGAATTACACTTCGTTGATTATGAATTCCGAGAGCCTCAGCATTCTATTCCCGAGTGTCTTGAGCGGGGCCTGACTTATTCCTCTCCTATTCATGTCACTGCACAACTAGTGGTCAAGGAGACGGGGGAGATCAAGCAGCAGGAATTATACTTTAGTGATTTCCCTTTAATGACGGATGTCGGCACTTTTATTATTTCTGGAGTAGAGCGGGTAGTAGTCAATCAGTTAACTCGTTTTCCTGGCGTTTATTTCACGTTAGATAGGGATCCTTCAAGTGGGCGGGAATTGTGTGTTGCTAAGCTTGTTGCTGAACATGGGGCATGGCTTGATTTTGACACTTCTAATCGAGACGTAATTTCGGTCAAGGTGAGTGGCAAACGGAAGATGCCGATTACTACTTTGTTGCGTACCATAGGCTTTGAGAGCGATGGGACGTTGCTTTCTCTTTTTCAAGATGTAGATAACTCGCCTGAGCATGATTTCATTCGCTCTACAATAGAGCGAGATCCCTTGATCAAAAGCAAGGCTGATGCCCTTTTCGATATTTATAGGAAACTATCTTCTGGTGAAGCTCCTAGTCTTAGTAGTGCTCAGGCCTTGCTGAATAATTTCCTATTTAATCCTCGCCGCTATAGCTTGGGCAAAGTTGGTCGTTACAAGCTTAATAAAAAGTTAGGTCTTAATATCCCTGGGAATTGTACTGGCTTAACCCCTGAAGATTTGGTGCAAATAGTCCGCCGTGTTATTTTAGTTAACCTTGGCAAGGAAGCTCCCGATGACATTGATCATTTAGGCAATCGAAGGGCCCAGGCAGTAGGTTTTCTAATACAAAAGCAATTTCGTATCGGCTTATTAAGGTTGGAGAGGGCTATTAAAGAGCGAATGAGTATTCTTGGCCCCGAGGCGGCAACTCCTGCTGCTTTGATTAACATTCGCCCTGTAGCAGTTGCTGTAAGGGAGTTCTTTGGCCGGTCACAGCTATCTCAATTCATGGATCAAACTAATCCGCTAGCTGAGCTAACTCACAAGCGTCGTCTTTCTGCCATGGGTCCTGGAGGCCTCTCAAGAAAACAGGCTGGATTTGAGGTTCGTGATGTACATCATTCCCATTATGGTAGGATTTGTCCTATAGAAACACCTGAGGGGCCAAACATTGGTCTTATTGGCTCTCTAGCTACTTACGCTTCGGTTAATGCATATGGTTTTATAGAGACACCCTATCTCAGAGTTATCCACGAGGTTCCCAATACTGTGGAAGAATTGATGGGAAGGACAATCGGGGAGGATATAAAAAGTAAGGGCAAACTTGTGGCCAAGGGTGGAACATTAATCACGAAGAAGATTGCACAAAGGTTATCTTCTCTTCGGGCTCGGAATATTAAGGTAGTTCCTTTTGTTTCCAGCCAAATGGTTTACCTGGCAGCCGACGAAGAAGGTCAATATGCCATTGCCCAAGCTAATGCTCCTCTTAATAAAAGAAATGAGTTTGTTTATGACAAGGTTGAAGTTAAGAGGGGAGACAAATATTTCAAAGAATCGATAGACAGAGTAAGCTTTATCGATGTTTCACCAAAACAGCTATTTGGCATAGCTGCCTGTCTTATCCCCTTTCTTGAGCATGATGATGCTAATCGGGCTTTAATGGGCTGCAATATGCAACGACAAGCGGTGCCATTATTACGTCCCGAGTGTCCTTTGGTGGCCACGGGTATGGAAAGAGAGGTGGCTAAATATAGTGGGCAGGTGATATTTGCTCCTGATGATGCCGTAGTTACTTCGGCGACAAGCTCACAAATTGTAATCAAAAATGAAAAGGGTGAAGAGAAAGTATTCAATTTAATGAAGTTTGTCAGGACTAATCAAGGGACGTGCACCAATCAGCATCCTATTGTAAACAAAGGTGACAAGGTTAAGAAAGGGCAGGTGTTGGTAGATAGTTTTTCTCTAGATGATGGAACCCTCGCTTTGGGACAAAATATCATTTGTGCTTTTATGATCTGGGGAGGATATAACTTTGAAGATGCCATTATTATCAGCAAAAGGCTGGTTAAGGATGATGCCTATACTTCCGTTCACATTGAAAAGTATGAGATAGAGGAGCGTGATACCAAGCTCGGTCCTGAAGAAATCACCAGAGATATACCTAATGTAAGCGAAGAGAGCCTCTCAAACCTTGATGAAATAGGTATTGTACGTATTGGAGCTGAGGTGAAGCCCAACGACATT
The DNA here is from genome assembly GCA_041489785.1 of Dehalococcoidia bacterium. GTDB lineage: Bacteria > Chloroflexota > Dehalococcoidia > GIF9 > AB-539-J10 > RBG-13-51-36. Next base: position 2,790 of record JBGPRV010000079.1, read on the forward strand.
CTGGTTGGGAAGATTACTCCTAAGGGTGAAACTGAACCTTCAGCGGAAGAAAAATTGTTACGAGCTATTTTTGGTGAAAAAACACGGGAGGTGAAGGATAGCTCTCTCAGAATGCCCTCAGGAGAGTGGGGAAGGGTGATCAAGACTACAATCTTTTCTCGTGACAACCATGATGAATTATCTGCTGGGGTGAACAAACTTATACAGGTGTGGGTTGCTCAAAAGCGCAAAATAGCAGTGGGAGATAAAATATCAGGGAGGCACGGCAATAAAGGGGTCATTTCTATCGTATTGCCTGAAGATGACATGCCATTTTTGCCAGATGGCACGCCTGTAGATATTATCCTTAATCCTCTCGGTGTTCCCTCCCGTATGAACATTGGGCAGGTTATGGAGGCCCATTTAGGTTGGGCAGCGCAGACACTGGGTTTTAAGGCTCTTAATCCTATTTTTGACGGAGCTGATGCCCTGACTATCGAGGATGCCTTAGCCAAGACCTGGATAGCTTGGAAAGCTGGCGCTGTTAACTTTAGCCCTGAAGACCCCGGAAATGCCAGGACCGATCTGGAAAAGGTCGGAGAATGGCTTGCTCGTCATGGTTTTGATGCCGCAGAAATAATGGACGAGGGACATGAAGGTGCGGCAAGAAAAGCCTCTCTCTGTCTGTGGCTTGAGGAACTGGGCTTAGGTGACAATCATCAGCTTAGAGCTCTCAGTGATAAAGATTTAGAGCAGCTAGCACAAAAAGTTTATAAAGAGCGAAAGCTCTATCCTCCTATTTTTGGCAAAATGGAACTTCGAGACGGGAGAACTGGCGAGCTGTTTGACAAGCCGGTAACTGTGGGCAATATATATATTATGAAACTGATTCATCTTGTTGGTGATAAGGTACATGCTCGTTCCACCGGTCCATACTCGCTCATCACTCAGCAACCATTGGGAGGGAAAGCTCAATTTGGTGGCCAAAGGTTTGGTGAGATGGAGGTATGGGCATTGGAAGGGCACGGCGCCGCTCATACACTTCAAGAGATGCTCACAATAAAGTCAGATGATGTGATGGGACGGGCTAAAGCTTATGAGTCTCTTGTTAAAGGCGAGGATATTCAACAACTCGGTATTCCAGAATCGACCAAGGTTTTGTTTATGGAGCTACGTAGTTTAGGTTTTGCTGTCGAACTACTTAGCGAGGGGGAAAATGTCTCAATTTGATGGCATTAATGGTATTCGAATCAGTCTTGCCTCACCGGAACAAATCAGGAGCTGGTCTCATGGTGAGATAACTAAGGCGGAGACGATAAATTACCGCACTTTGAAGCCAGAGAGAGATGGTCTATTTTGTGAGAAGATTTTCGGCCCTGTTAAAGATTTTGAATGTCACTGTGGCAAATATAAAAAGGCGAGGTATAAGGGAGTTATTTGTGATAAATGTGGTGTTGAGGTGGCTCATTCCAGTGTACGCCGGGAACGCACAGGGCATATAGAATTAGCTGCGCCAGTTACCCATATCTGGTTTGTTAAGTTAGTACCTAGCCGGCTCGGGCTGCTCCTTGATCTTTCTCCACGAGAGTTGGAGAGCGTCATCTATTTTGCTCGGTATATAGTTATCTCTGTTGACAAGGAGGCCAAACAGAAGAAGCTTCACCGAGTTGAGGAAGAAGGGGTTCGAAAAATTGCTGAGCAGGAGGAACTCCTGAACAAAAAAACCGAAGAATCGGAAGCCAAAGACCTGGAAGAAGAGCTTAAGATACAAGAGGTAAACGAGCTTCGTGCTAAATTTGTAGAAAAGAAGGAAAAACTTGAAGAAGAACTAAAGGCAAGCATTGCAGAGATAGAAGGTCTTCAGCCGCTAAAATTGCTTAACGAAGAAGGATACAGGAGACTTAAAGATAAGTATGGTGATATTTTTGAAGCTGGCATGGGAGCTGAGGCTATTCTACAGGTGTTGAAGCAAATCGATGTGGATGCTTTGCACCAGGAGCTTCGTGACCAAATCCGTAGCACCTCGGGAGGATACCGTAAAAGGGTCAGTCAACGGCTACAATTAGTTGAAGCTTTTAAGCTCAGTGGCAATAAGCCTGAGTGGATGGTTGTAACTGTGCTTCCTGTATTACCTCCGGCGCTTCGTCCTATAGTTCAGTTAGATGGTGGTCGCTTTGTTATTAGCGATCTTAACGACCTCTATCGGAGGGTTATTAATCGTAACAACCGTCTCCGCCGTCTTATGAAGTTAGGTGCGCCGGAAATAATTATCCGAAATGAGAAACGCATGTTGCAGGAAGCTGTCGATGCTCTTGTTGACAATGGGCGCAGAGGGCGCGCAGTTGTCACTGGTAATAAGCATGCCTTGAAATCTCTTGCTGACATTCTGAAGGGCAAGCAAGGACGGTTTCGACAAAATCTTCTCGGTAAGCGAGTAGACTACAGTGGTCGCTCGGTCATTGTTGTTGGTCCTAAGCTCAAACTTCATCAGTGTGGTTTGCCACGCTACGTTGCTTTGGAGTTATTTAAGCCTTCGGTTATGCACAAACTCATAATAAATGGGTATGCCAATAACCTGAAGAGTGCCCGGCGCCTGGTGGAAAAAGGTAGCCCTGAGGTTTGGGATGCACTGTATGAAGTAGTTAAGGAGCGTCCTGTATTGCTTAATCGGGCTCCCACATTACATCGGCTTAGCATTCAAGCCTTTGAACCCGTGTTAATCGACGGCGATGCTTTTCAGCTCCACCCCTTAGTTTGTACCGCCTTTAATGCCGATTTTGACGGCGACCAGATGGCAGTTCATGTGCCATTGTCCAAGGCTGCGGTGAAGGAAGCCAGGGAACACATGCTTAGTCCTTATAATATGTTGCTACCAAGTTCTGGTGAGCCTGCTACAACACCCACCCTGGATATGGTTCTGGGCTGCTATTATCTTACCATTTCGAAGCCCGGAGCCAAAGGGGAAGGGAAATTTTTCAGCAGTTTTGACGAGGCTAAGTTAGCTTACGAACTGGGTATCATCGAACTTGGTGCCGAAATTGTTGTGCGAGATCCTTCGCTTCGTTCAGATGGGGGGAGGATAAATACTACAGTGGGCAGAATTATATTTAGTGATGCCTTGCCTCCGCAACTTCGCTTTTACAACAAAACAGTAGATAAGGCTTCCTTAAGGGCATTAGTCTCTGATTGCATTAGTCTATTGGGTAATGAAGGTGCTGCTGGAGTCCTCGATAGACTTAAGGGATTGGGGTTTGACTATGCTACAAAGTCGGGCATTTCCATCGCTATGGATGATATTGAAGAGCCTCCAAATAGGGTCAAGCTTCTTAAAGAATCCGATGAAAAAGTTAGCCTTATTGAGGATCAATTTAACCGTGGCTTGATTACTGAGGGTGAAAAGTATGAAAGCACAGTTCAAGTGTGGATGGAGGCTACAGATAA
>JBGPRV010000080.1:0-6188 GCA_041489785.1 Dehalococcoidia bacterium
ATAACTACAGATGAAAAGCTTGTGGCTTTATTGGAACATCCTAAATTGTCTTTCGAGACCAAGAAAACCCTTTTGGCGGAATTGTTAGGAAAAATAAACCCTTTGGCTCTAAATCTGGCTTATTTATTGGTGCACAAAGGTAGATTAGCCATTGCCGGTGATATTTCACAGCAGTATGACAGGTTGCTGGATACTCACTATGGCATTGAACATGTTGAAGTAATTACAGCTTTGCCATTGGATGATGAGGATAGGGGGAGGATTTCCAGTCGGTTTGAGGCGATAACCGGGCATAAGGTTGTAATTGATGCTCAGGTCGATCCCTCCATAGTTGGCGGGATTAAAGCCAGAATTGGTGATACACTTATTGATGGGAGCGTGAAAAACAAGCTTGGGGCTTTAAGGAAGAGCTTGGTGGAAATTAGCAGGTAAGTCATTTCAGGAGGCTAAATGGCAAGTCGGGATCGAGATATTGTTTCCGTAATTAAAGAGCAAATTGAGCATTTTGGCGCTGCTGTGGCTGTGGCCAATGTGGGCACGGTAGTAGAGGTAGGCGATGGCATCGCCCGCATCCATGGGCTGGGAAACGCAGCTTACAACGAATTGCTGCAGTTCCCCCATGATATCATGGGTCTGGCGCTGAACCTGGAAGAGGATAATGTTGGTGCTGTTATCCTTGGTGATTACAGCCAGATTAAGGAAGGGGATGAAGTAAAGGCAACAGGGATGGTGGTTGAGGTTCCAGTAGGCGATAGCCTTATTGGCAGGGTAGTTGATCCTCTGGGGCGTCCCCGGGATGGCAAGGGAGCAATTAAAGCGGAGAAGACCCGGCCCGTAGAAATAGTGGCGCCAGACGTAACAAAAAGAAGGCCGGTAGATACACCGGTGATGACAGGCATTAAGGCTATAGATAGCATGATTCCTATTGGGCGAGGACAGCGTGAGCTTATCATTGGTGACCGCTTTACGGGCAAATCGGCTATTCCTATCGATACCATAATCGCCCAAAAAGGCGGTGACCTCATTTGCATCTATGTTGCCATTGGGCAAAAAACATCCAAGGTAGCTCAGGTGGTAGCTATTCTGGAGAAGTATGGAGCTATGGAGCACACTATCGTGGTGGCTGCCGATGCTGCCGACCCTGCTCCCTTGCAATACCTCGCCCCTTATGCTGGTTGTGCTATGGGTGAAGAGTTCATGGAACAGGGAAAGGATGCCCTGATTGTTTATGATGACCTTTATAAGCATGCCTGGGCTTATCGCCAGCTCTCCCTGCTACTCCGCCGTCCACCAGGCAGGGAAGCCTATCCGGGAGATGTTTTCTATCTGCATAGTCGGCTTCTGGAAAGAGCGGCTAAGTTAGCCCCTGAGTATGGTGGTGGCTCGCTTACCGCCTTGCCTATTATTGAGACTCAAGCCGGAGATATGTCAGCCTATATCCCCACAAATGTAATTTCGATTACCGATGGGCAAATTTATCTGGAGACGGACTTATTTAATGCTGGAATTCGCCCTGCGATAAACGTGGGGTTGTCAGTATCACGGGTTGGCGCTGCTGCTCAACGCAAGGCCATGAGGCAGGTGGCTGGCAGTTTACGGCTAGAGCTAGCTCAATTCCGTGAGCTTCAAGCTTTTGCCCAGTTTGGTGCTACTGACCTGGATAAGGCGACCAAGGACCAGTTGGAGCGGGGCAGGCGTATCACTGAAGTGCTGAAACAACCGCAGTATTCTCCCATGTCCTTGGGGAAGGAAGTAATGATTCTTTATGCTGTGACTAACGGCTATCTTGATGATGTGCCTGTAGATAAAGTTATTGCCTGGGAGGGAAACTTTCATAGATTTATGGAGACTAATCATCCCGAATTAGAACAAAAGATTAACGATGATAAGGAGACAAAGCCTGAGACTGAGGAAGCTTTGAAGAAAGCGATAGGGGAGTTTAAGAAAGGCACCACATATTAAATTAAGGATTAAAGAGCAAAAATCAAAATGCAAAATGACAGAGCAAAATTCAAAAATGAATTTAAAGGGCGTATTTACAGATTTGTGCTGGATGTAATAGGACTCGTGGATAGGCTGCCAGCGGAGCAAGCTTCGAGGATTATCAGTGACCAGCTTTTACGAAGCACTACTAGCATTGGCGCTAATGTAATTGAGGCTCAAGCAGCTTCTTCAAGGAAGGATTATACCAACTTCTTCACTTACTCATTGAAGTCGGCAAATGAATGTAAGTTTTGGTTGGAATTGCTCAGAGATTCTGGCAAGGGTGACAAGGCGACTGTTACTAAACTTCTAAAAGAAGCCACGGAGATTGCCAATATCCTTGCCACTAGTATACTGACTTTGAAAGGAAGAAGATGAACTACTTTTGCATTTTGAATTGTACTTTTGATTTTTTATGTTTGAATTTTGATTTAGTTGAGGAATAATGGTCAGTACCCAAATTCTTCGTCGGCGGATACGCAGTGTTCAGGGCACCGCCAAGATTTGCAAGGCTATGGAGATGATTGCCACTGCCAAGATGAGGCGAGCTCAAGAGCAGGCGATAGCCGGGCGGCCCTATGCTGAGGAAATAAGCAAAGTGGTGTCTGATCTTGCTGTTGAAGCTCAAGCCGGTGGTAAAGTTCACCCCTTGCTACAAAAGCGTGAGGTCCAGAAGATCGCTATAATCCACATGACTACCGATCGTGGGCTATGTGGCGGGTTAAATGCTAATCAGAATCGCCTTGTTGCAGGCTTTATTCTGGGGCAAACTGTGCCTGTTACCCTCGTTACCATGGGTCGTAAGGGGCGAACTTTCGCACGCAGTGCCCAGCGTAATCTCCGTGCTGAGTTCATGGGAATCAGCGACCGACCTAGTTTACTAGAAACCCTGCCTATTTCACGGGTGGTTATCGATGACTACAGCAATGGTGGGGTTGACTTGGTGTATCTTGCCTATCCCCGTTTCATCACCACTATGATTCAACGACCTGCAATGGAGGTATTGCTTCCCATTGAGCCAGCCGTGCTGCCTCGAGTCCAAGTGGCAGAATACATTTATGAACCTGACCCCAGTGCTGTTTTGGGCGAGCTACTGCCAAGGTATGTGGAGATGAAGGTATACCATGCTATACTTGAGCTTGTTGCCAGTGAGCAATCGGCGCGCATGGTGGCTATGCGTAATGCCAGCGATAATGCTAAGGAGCTTATTGAGGACCTGACGTTGGCATTGCATAAAGTCCGACAGGAGATGATTACCAAGGAGATCTGTGATATTAGCGGAGGAGCTGAGGCTTTAGTTTGAGTTACGGTCTATATGGTTTAATAAAGAAACCCTCGCCATTCATCACTTTATCTAACGAGGTAGGGAGGTAATAAGATGGCAAAGGGTAAGGTAGTTCAAGTTATCGGCACGGTAGTCGATGTAGAATTCCCGCCTGATGAATTGCCAGCCATATATAATGGTATAGAGATTCCCTTAGATGGGGGCAAAATTGTCTTGGAAACACAGCACCATATTGGCAATAACTGGGTGCGAGCTGTTGCCTTAAGCCCTACCGATGGATTGAGGAGGGGGGCGGAAGCGATTGATATGGGAAGCCCTATAACTGTACCGGTGGGGAGGGCGACTTTAGGCAGGCTATTCAATGTTTTTGGTGAACCTTTGGACGGACTGGGAGAGGTGAAGGCTGGGCAACGCTATCCCATTCACCGCCTACCCCCCTCTTTAGTAGAGCAGGAGACAACTCCTCAAATGCTGGAGACAGGACTCAAGGTGATGGACCTCATCACCCCCTTTACCAAGGGAGGAAAGGTGGGGGCATATGGTGGAGCTGGCGTAGGCAAGACGGTTATCATTACGGAACTTATTCGTAACATCGCCACTGAGCACGGGGGGTTTTCTGTTTTTGCCGGCGTGGGTGAAAGATCGCGTGAAGGGAATGACCTGTGGTTAGAAATGCAGAGGTCTGGGGTTCTGAATAAAACTGTTCTCGTCTTTGGTCAGATGAATGAGAGCCCTGGCGTTCGCTCCCGAGTAGCGCTAACTGGAGTGACCATGGCGGAGTATTTCCGTGATGTTGAAGGCCAGGACGTCCTTCTGTTCATAGACAACATATATCGTTATGTTCTGGCTAATATGGAACTATCGGCTCTTTTGGGGCGTATGCCCTCAGCAGTGGGTTACCAGCCTACATTGGGCACGGATGTTGGTGAACTGGAAGAAAGGATTACCACGACTAAGAAGGGCTCAATCACGTCCTTTCAGGCTATCTATGTACCTGCTGATGATTATACTGACCCCGGCATAGTAGCTACTTATGGTCATCTGGATGCTGTTATTGCCTTGGAACGTTCCATAGCTGAATTGGGCATATACCCGGCTGTCGATCCTTTGACCTCGACCTCTCGTATACTTGACCCTGCCATCGTTGGCGAGGAACATTACCAAGTGGCCAGAGGGGTGCAGCGGACATTGCAAAGGTATAAGGAGCTACAGGATATAATAGCTATCCTGGGTATGGAGGAATTGAGCGAGGAAGATAAGCTTGCTGTAAATCGAGCCCGGCGAATTCAAAGGTTCTGCTCCCAGCCATTTCATGTGGCTGAGGTCTTTACCGGCACCCCGGGCAAATACGTGCCCATTAAGGAGACCGTGCGTGGCTTTAAGGAAATCCTGGAAGGGAAGCACGATGACCTTCCTGAAGCTGCCTTTTGGTTGGTGGGCACTATTGATGAAGCGGTGGAAAAGGCGAAAAGGATAAGAGGGGGATGAGGGTGATAATGAGGGTAAAATAATGGCTACATTCAGATTGGAAGTTGTTACGGCTGAGAGGATGGTTTTTGCCGATGATGTTAACGAGATTGTTGCCTGGGGAATGGAGGGGCAATTAGGCATTCTCCCTCATCATGCTCCTTTGATGACTATGCTACAGCCTGGAGACCTGCTTATAAAAAAAGATAATGAAGAGGCATACCTGGCGATCAGTGGCGGTTTTCTTGAGGTGCGTCCGGACAAGGTAATCATCTTGGCTGATGCCTCTGAACGTGCTGAAGAGATTGATGTCGCTCGTGCTGAAGCTGCCAAGCGTCGTGCTGAGGCAACTTTGAAAGAACGACCACCTGGGGTAGATGCTGCTGCTGAGGCAGCTTTACGTCGCTCCCTAGCTAGGTTAAAAGTAGCAGAAAGAAGAAGGCGCAAACCTAGGGGGACGGCTTAACTACAATATTTTCAGTCTGCCTTTAGTATCGTCCTTAGCTGCTTTTACTTGAAGTCGCCAAACCGAAGCTAATCCCAAAGCTATATTGCCATCACTAACACGAGAGCAAGTGGAATATCTCGTTGCCCAAGCTGACAACCTTCGAGATAAAACCATTATTGCCTTACTGAGTGATTCTGGCATGAGGTTAAGGGAGATTGGCAATATGAAGGTTTCCGATATTGATTGGGAAAGCATGACAATAGCCATCTGGGGTGAAGGCAGTAAGCAACGGAGGGCACCATTTATAGCTAAAAGTGGAGACTTACTCATGCATTTCGTAGAAGTTTTGCCTCTAATCTTCACTGCGCTGGCTTAGATATCGAGCACACTATGAGGCTTGGTGGCTGGGAAAGCCTGGACATGGTGCTCAGGTATACAAGGTCAATGAACTTTGAAGATAGCTTGAGGCTTTATTGGACGATTACTAATGACTAGTTGTAACTGTCAAGCCGTTATGATGGTGTCGAGGCGCACAAACTATATAGCCCATCAAACAACTACGGAGGTAGCCAAAAAGTTAGCCATCTTTGGGTCATGCTTCAAAAGTCTTATCCCAGTTGACTATACTGCTGGAGTGAAACCCTAGGTGCTCGACGAACCTCCGCAATGGCTCATCATCCTGAGCAACAAGTGCGCGTATCGTGGCAACGTCCTCAAGATGGCAAAGTTCTATTAACTTCTGGATCAAGGTAGAGCCAATGCGGTGGCCTTGATACTCGGGGTCGACGCCGATAGTCTGAATAAGACAAACTTCCAAAAGTGGTACATATACAAATTCCACACGAGCCATAATAAAGCCAACCATCTGACCCCTAGCCTCAGCCACAAGACTCATGTCAAGAGGCCCACCAGGATTATTGGCAACCAAGTCTCTATAGGTAATACGACTTTTTCCCTTGGTGATTTTTTTGATGAGGTCTATAACCCTATCTAAATCGCTATCCG
>JBGPRV010000081.1:0-6183 GCA_041489785.1 Dehalococcoidia bacterium
CCCAAGGGAGAGTAAAGTATGGTTTATTAATCTTTACCCTCTGAGGAAATGGAGATTTGGCTGGCAACGACCCTTTTGACTAATTTCAGAGCTTCGTCAATCTTGGCTGCGTCTTTTCCACCGGCTTGAGCCATAGCATCCTTGCCACCACCACCCCCACCGGTAACCTTAGCTACCTGATTAATAATGTCGACGGCATTAAATCCCCTGGCTATCAGGTCAGGAGTCACCATAGCCAAAAAGTTCGGCTTGCCATTATAAACTGTCGCCAAAACAACTACGGCGCTCTTTAGCCTGTCTCGCAATATATCGCCCATTTCCCTGAGGATAGGCATGGTCAATGCTGGCACCTTGGCAGCCAGAACTGTCACACCGCTCACCTGCTCGGCTTGCCCAGGCAAATCCTCCGCTATTCTGCGCGATAGCTCCCTTTCCAGCGAAAGCACTCTCTTACGCTCTGCTTCCAGCTCGCTAATGAGAGCTTTCACCTTGCCAGGAACCTCGTCGAGTGAGCCTTCTACTTCTTTGGCTAAGTTCTGCAAAGCAGTTAAGCGAGATTCAATTAGAGATTCAGCTTTTCTTCCTGTTACCGCTTCAATACGATGCAGTCCTGTGCCAATGCTGCTTTCACTGGTTATCAAAAATATGCCAATTTCTCCCGTTGAACTCACGTGAGTGCCACCGCAGAGCTCCTTACTTATTGCCGGCTCCCCGATTTCCAGCATCCGAACTTCTTCTCCATATTTTTCTTCAAACAAGGCGATAGCACCATCAGCGATGGCCTGTGTATAAGGGAGTTTTTTTGCTTGCACTTTCAAGTTCTGGCGTATCCATTCATTAACCTGCCGCTGAATTTCTTTGAGCTCTTCCACAGTTATGGGAGCTAAGTGGGAGAAGTCGAATCTAAACCTTTCAGGCTCTACTAACGAGCCCTTTTGATAAACACGGATGCCCAAGGTTTGCCTTAAAGCAGCCTGAAGGAGGTGAGTGGTAGTGTGGTTGCGAGCGATGTCCAGACGGCGGGCGGAATCAACCTTGGCTTCCACTTCATCACCAACAGATATGCTTCCTTCAACTACCTTTCCCCTATGTATTATCACGCCAGAGGGAGTTCTAATAGTATTTATGATGACTGCTTTTCCCTTCTGGCTGTTGATTTCGCCGCTATCACCCACTTGCCCTCCCATCTCACCATAGAAAGGTGTTCTGTCAAGCATCATGTCAACCTCACTACCTTCAGCTACACTTCGCACAGAGCTTTCGTTAGTTATCAAATCGCGAACCTTTGACCTGGAGTTGTATTCTTGATAGCCAACAAAATGTGTTTGCTTAGGTGTAACTCTACGTATGGTCTTAGCTTGATACTCGGCTTTTCGTACGACCTTACGTATGGTCTTACCCTGGTACTCAGCCCTGGCCTTTTCCCGCTGCTTCTCCATCTCAGCCTGGAAACCTTCCCAGTCTATGGATAAGCCTTTTCCCCTGGCAATTTCGGCGGTCAATTCAGCGGGAAAGCCGTAAGTATCCCAGAGTACAAATACCTCGAAGCCTGTCAATTTATTAGCAACTGAGTCAATGTCATTTTCTAGTCTTTCTAAGCCTTCCCTCAGGCTTCGTTTAAGAGCGTCAAAAGCAGTAGGGAGCTTAAATGGATCGTACTTGGAGACAATTTCTTTTAAACCTGTCAAACCTTTCTCTACAGGCTGCAGACTTTCCGCAACAGCATTTCTGCCTCCTATTACTAGTATATGCTCCCATGCTTTGCAATCACGAAGGAAGTGATCTATGGCAGCCTCAAGCTTGTATGCAAGATCAATAATATCTCTTTGGGATAGTGCTTCCTTAAAGGATGCTTGAAATTTAGGGAGGCAATCTTTCAACTCCTCTCGCATTCTAAAAAGGGGTTGTTCCAAGATACCCATCCCAACTGGGAGTGTCTGCTGGAATTTCTCCTCCTCCGTCGTGATTACCTCTTTAATTAAGTCTCGATTAACTCTTAGCTCGGGATATATATGGCTCATCGTGCTAATCGCAACGTCAGCCATTTCATTAAGGAAAGGGTCACTTAATCCCAGTTTCCTGCCGAAGAGCGAAGCCCGCCTGAGTGTTCGTCTAAGCACATATCCGCGTCCTTCATTAGAAAGCCTCACATCATCGGCGATAAGAAAGGCAATGCCGCGTGAATGCTCAGCCACAATTCTAATGGCTCGGTCGGTATTCTCGTCCCGACCATACTTTTTCCCGGACAAGCGGCAAATGTGGTCCACCAAAGGGGAAAACAAATCTGTTTCATAAGGGGAGGACTTGCCCTGGATAGCAGCTAAAGTCCTCTCCAGTCCCATACCTGTATCAATATTCGGTTTGGGTAAAAGAGTGCGTTGTCCACTCTGGTCCTGATTGTATTGAGTGAATACCAGATTCCATATCTCGGAGAAGCGCCCGCAGTCGCAATTAGGCTTACATTCAGCTTTACCACAGCCAAACTCTTCACCAAGATCATAATGAATCTCGCTGCATGGTCCACAGGGACCAGAATCGCCAACCGGCCCCCAGAAGTTGTCTTCCTCGCCGAATCGCAATATCTTCCCAGCGGGGACGCCAATCTCTCGCCAATAGGCGAAGGCTTCGTTATCATCAAGGTAAATGGTTATCCAGAGCCGCTCCTCAGGCAGTTTCAAATACTTGGTAACAAAGTCCCAGGCCCAGGAAATAGCTTCTTTTTTAAAATAATCACCGACACTGAAATTACCCAGCATCTCGAAGAAGGTAAGATGTTTGCTATCACCCACCGAATCTATATCAGTGGTGCGAAAGCACTTCTGGCAGGAAGCTAATCGCCGGCTAGGTGGGGCCTCCAATCCCAGGAAATATGGTTTAATTTGCACCATGCCAGCGCTGGTCAATAGTAAAGTAGGGTCCTTAAGAGGTACCAATGAGGAGCTGGAGATAATCTTATGTCCTCTATCCTGAAAAAAACTCAGAAAGGCTTGCCTTAGTTCGTCACCAGTCACTTACCAGTCACCCTCTTGATTTTAGAAGGTGTCAGCTTTAATGTCAATCGGGCTGTAAGAGAGCGTTTAGTAATGTTATTCTGAGGAGTCTAAATGAATTTGGGCGACAAAGAATCTCAGAGATTCTTTGCTTCGCTCGGGTGACATATCAGACATGACGCTTACGCCAACCGGGAATTTAGTTATTTTCCCTTCTTTGCGTAATCAGGGCACCAGGTGGCGTTGGGGCGCTCAGGGCGATGACAAGCACTCCTCCAATCCCATTGACAACTGTCACACAGGGAAATATGCATGCCCAGGGCTTTTTTGACCCGCAGTTTGAATTTGTCCAGCCAGCTGGGATTACTTCGTTTCTTCACTTCGTTCGGAGTGACAGGCGGGGCCATAATATCCCCTACATATCCTTGGATAGAGTGGCTAAAAATTCAGCGTTATTCTTTGTCTTAGCTAGCCTTTCCAAGATCCTTTGTGTAGCCTCGCCGTGATTAGGTGAGTCGCTATCTATCATATTAACCACACGCCTGAGCAGCCATACTTGTTTCAAGGTATTTTCATCCAGCAAAAGCTCTTCTCTCCTTGTGCCGCTAGGCATAATATCTATAGCCGGGAAGATCCTTCGCTCAGATAATTTTCTATCTAAGTGGAGTTCCATGTTACCTGTTCCCTTAAACTCTTCATATATGAGCTCATCCATACGGCTGCCGGTATCCACGAGGCAAGTAGCAATGATGGTTAGACTCCCACCCTCCTCAATGTTACGAGCAGTACCGAAGAATCGCTTGGGAGGATGCAAGGCTGTTGAATCAATACCACCAGATAAAGTACGCCCGCTAGGGGGCAGGGCTAAGTTGTAAGCTCTTGTAAGTCTGGTAATGCCGTCAAGGAGTATGACCACATCTTTGCCCATTTCTACTAGCCGTTTGGCTCTCTCTAATGCTAATTCCGCTACCCGAGTCTGGCTTTCTACCGGTTCATCGAAGGTGGCAGCAATAACCTCGGCCTTAACTGACCTCTTCATATCGGTGACCTCTTCGGGCCTCTCTCCAATAAGGCAAACCATGAGGTGGATATCATTGTAGTTTGTAGTTATGGCGTTGACAATCTTTTGAAGAAGCACAGTCTTGCCTGCCTTAGGTGGTGATACAATAAGCCCTCTTTGCCCCCGGCCTATAGGTGTCACCAGGTTGATTAGACGAGTGGATAACTCATCTGACGTTGTTTCCAGATTGATGAGCTTGTTAGCGAAGGTGGGCGTCAACGAACCAAAATTGCGGCGTGTTCTCGCTAGTTCAGGGTCAAGTCCATTGATACTGTCTACTCGAAGTAAGCTGTAGTATTTTTCGCCTTCTTTAGGAGGTCTAGCCTGGCCACAAACAGCATCGCCGTCTCTTAAGTTGAAACGGCGAATCTGGGAATTTGATACATAGACATCATTAGCACCACGCCGGAAAGTATCCTGTCGTAAGAAACCATAGCCCTCGCTGATGGTTTCCAGTACGCCTGTTATAAACATATTTCCCTGTTGCTGTGCTTCCGCTTGCAAGATGCGGTAGACAAGCTCGGGCTTCTTCAAAGTAGTGTAGCCGATGATGCCACACTCCTTAGCCATCGCCTCCAGCTCATCCCGATTTTTGCTTTCTAGTTCCGCCATAGTTGACATAGTAACCTCTCTTTAAATACCTTTCCTTTTTATATTTATGGTTTTGCAGGAGCTTTTATAGTAATTTCTCCCTCGCCATCACCTTCTTCCAGTCATCCCTAAAACGCTCAATGCCGATATCTGTTAGAGGGTGTCGTATCATTTGTAGTAACACCTCGTAGGGCACTGTGGCGATATGAGCACCAACCTTAGCTGCCATTAAACAATGTTGAGGATGTCTGATGCTAGCAGCGATAACCTGAGTAGGCAATTGATAATAATCGAGGTATTCCACGACATCAGCCACCACATTCATACCATCCTCACCGATGTCATCCAATCTACCCACAAAAGGGCTTATAAAAGTTGCTCCTGCTGCCGCCCCCAGCAAAGCCTGGTTCAAGGTGAAGCATAAGGTGAAATTCACCTTTATGTTTTCACTGGCCAGCACCGAGGTAGCTTCCACTCCTTCAAGGCTAGCGGGTATCTTAACCACGATGTTCTCCGCCCACTTAGCTATTTCTCTGGCCTCAGCCACCATTGTTTGGACATCCTGGCCTAACACCTCAGTAGATACCGGGCCAGAGACAATGGAACAGATTTTCTGGACTAACTTTCGATAATTAACCTTGCCTTCTCTCGATACAAGGCTAGGGTTGGTAGTTACCCCTGTAACCACCCCTAGTCGCACCCCATGACGAATATGCTCCATATTGGCAGTATCTAAAAATATCTTCATCTTCTTAATTTAAAGGTAGGCTTGTTTGAGCACCTTCAACAAGTGTTTCCTTGGCTGCCCCAATAAATCCTAAGAATAGCGGGTGAGGAGAATCGGGGCGAGATTTAAACTCAGGGTGAAATTGGCAGGCAAGCATCCAGGGATGATCTCGTAATTCAGTAATTTCCACTAATCTCCCATCGGGGGATAACCCAGAGGGTACAAGACCGGCTTCCTCCAATGGCTGGCGGAAATGATTGTTAAATTCATAACGGTGGCGATGCCTTTCATAGACCACTTCGGTGTCATAGGCACGAGCTGCTATTGTTCCTGCTACCAGATGACAAGGATAAGTCCCGAGCCTCATAGTCCCTCCCTTTTGCTCCACGCTATGCTGTTCAGGGAGGAGGTCGATAACAGGGTAGGCACTACTAGCATCAAACTCAGTGGAATTTACTTTGTCAGTACGAAAAGCATGACGACCAAGTTCGATGACCATAATTTGCATCCCCAAGCATAAACCCAAGTAAGGGATTTCCCTTTCTCGAGCAAATTTGGCAGCTTTTATCATGCCTTCAATTCCTCGATACCCAAAGCCACCAGGAACAATTATACCCTGAACTTGCCTCAGCTTATCATTGGCCGTGCCATCCAATTGCTCTGAATCCAACCATTCTATTTTCACTCCGCGATTGTGAGCTAGTGCTGCATGACACAACGCTTCGCGCACAGAGTAATATGCATCTCGGAGCTCCACATATTTGCCTACTAATCCAATGATTACAGGCTCCTTAGGAGCTTTCAGTCTGGCTACC
>JBGPRV010000082.1:0-6079 GCA_041489785.1 Dehalococcoidia bacterium
TAGTGGTGTTGGCGGCAGTGACATTGCCAATAGTGCCCACATTGCCAGTCCATCCTACAAATTGGTAGCCTGTGTCAGCCTCAGTGACAAGGGGAACCACCGTGTTATTGCTGTAGACATAAGTCCCCTCGCCGGGTTCGGTTACACTACCACCAGGAGTGCTGGAGATGGTGAGGCTATACCAACCTGGCTCTAGTGCAAAGTTGGCGGTGATGGAGTAAGAGTCGTTCATGGTGATGTTCGTCGAAGCAGCATTGACGTCGGCGATAGTAGTTACATTGCCAGTCCATCCTACAAATTGGTAGCCTGTGTAATTCACAGCAGTAAGGTTGACCACCGTGCTATTGCCATAGACGTAAGTCGTCCCCATGCCGGGTTCGGTTACATTACCACCAGGAGTGCTGGAGATGGTGAGGCTATACCAACCTGGCTCTGGTGCAAAGTTGGCGGTGATAGAGTAAGAGTCGTCCATGGTAATGTTGGTCGAGGCAGCAGTAATATTACCGATGGCGCTTGTTGCATTGCCAGTCCAATTCAAAAACTGGTAGTGGTTGCCAGTGTCAGCCTGAGCAATAAGGTTGACTACCGTCACGGCTTTGTAGATATACGTTCCCTCACCGGGTGAGGTTACATTACCGCCGGGAGTGCTGGAGACGATGAGGCTATACTGATTCACCGAAGGCTCAACATCGATACTAAGCCCATCAATAATGTACTTTGCCTTGCAGATGACCGCATAGCCTGCGGAGCCAGCAAAAAGCAGCCCCACGAACTTTCCGTCTTTATCCACCGCGGAGCCTGAATCACCCGGCGCTGCGAAGGCCCAATTATCTTGAGTTACGACAATCTGGTCCGCAAAATAAGCTGATTTGCTGCCGTACGAAACCACGACAGCGACATTGGTGTAAAGCACCTCGCCGCTCGTTACCCCGGTCGTGCGCCCAGATTTTCGTACGGTATCTCCCTGAGAGACACTGGTCCACCCTTCAATCCAGTAATCACCTGTCTCAGAAAACTGCTCCCCAGGAGACGCATTAACACCAACGTCAATACTGCCTATGGCAGCATCAGCATAGTTTTTCGCATTAGGATTAAAGTTAATAGGGATGTATGCCTGGAGTGCCCCCACCCTATTGCCTGACCTTCCTCCGTCGTAACTTCCGGGCTGGATGATGGGTGTTCCTGTGTCGAGAAAATTATATGTACCCGGATTCATAGCGATAACGTGGGCATTGGACAGAATCTTGTCGTTGTAGGTGACCATGCCCAGGGTTCCGGCGTACACGTGTGACCAGCTCGCGTCGTAGGCTGAGAGGCTTATCCCGCCGACCAGCGGGCTGACCTCGCCTCGCCTCGCCTCACCAACATCGGTTAGGGGCTCTGCCACCTGGGTAGAAAATGCTTGTATTTTGCCGGTAACTTCTGTCCGCACCGCGTAGCCATCAAAGGATCGCGGCACTCTTTGCTGCGCCTGTTCATTCTCGAGAAAGACGGTGATTTCGCCCTCAGCTTCTGAATGGGTGATGCCCACAAAGCCAGCTCCCGTCAGAGGCAAAAGTTCTTGTTCCAGGGTCTTTCTGGCTTCCGCCAGTGACTTTCCGCGACCAGGATTTTCACCAGCCGAAGCTGGGACAGAGCTAAAAAGCAGCACCCCAACAAGAACCAGTGCTAATAACAATAGAAGCTTTTTCTCTTTCTTCATCTCCAACATTGCTCCAAAGGCTTATAGTATATCACCCCACACTGTCAGGTTTTTTCGGGATGCTCCTCAGAATTTCATCCGCATTCGGTAAAAAAGCTGGCAAACTATGCGTGGCGGTTTAAATCACCTGAACTCTAACCGGAATTTATGATTGTGGCTGATTAAACCTTTAGACCGTGTAATTGTCGCCTGACCCTGAATGAAACGAAGGGAAGGTCTCTAGATTCCTCGGTTGCCCAAGGCGACCTCAGAATGACAGGGAGGATTATTAAGCAAGCTCACTTTTAGAAAGAGGTAAAGCCAAGCTACGAAGAAGGTTGACGCCATAATCAAACCGGGGCCGCACCAAAAGAGAAGCAATTCGCGTGATGCCGACCCCGGTTTGATTTAAGTCAAACTTGCGTTTCTTATCAGATCTTCCCTTTCTTCAATGTCTCAGTGGGCTGGAACACTTTGACACCAAACTTCTTGGCAAGGTCTTCACATATCTTAGCTACTTTATCATACCCTATACTCTTGGCAAGCTGAAAAGGACCAATCATCGAACCGCCTCCATTAACCATAGCTTTGTCAATTTCTTCCGGACTCTTGACTACTCCGGCCTCGA
The DNA here is from genome assembly GCA_041489785.1 of Dehalococcoidia bacterium. Lineage (GTDB taxonomy): Bacteria > Chloroflexota > Dehalococcoidia > GIF9 > AB-539-J10 > RBG-13-51-36. The sequence goes on from JBGPRV010000082.1 coordinate 2,310, forward strand.
GCAGCTTTGTTGCTTCGTTAACCTGAAGAGCAATCAACCAGGTGGGGTCGAAATCCTCTTTCGCTTTGGATAAGTCTATCTCCGGTCTGCCCTTGGACCAGTCAAAAATGCCCTTGCCTGTCTTCTTTCCCAGCTCACCAGCGTCAATCTTAGCTTTGAGCCATTTGGGCGGTGCGTAGTCAGGAGAGAGTTTTTCAGCAAAATAACGAGCGCCATGATAGGCAACATCCAGCCCCACATAGTCCATCAGTTCGTATGGCCCCATAGGCATACCTATCGTTCTCATCTTGGCATCGATTTCCATGGGGGTAGCCATGCCTTTTTCTAATATGAGGTTAACTAAGAGTCCAATCGGCGCGTTGACCCGATTATAAACAAATCCGATAGAGTCTTTCTCAACCCTGACCGGCACCTTATTCATCTTCAGCGCCAGATTATATGCCACCTGCATTGTCGCCTCACTCGTCTTTCCTCCTTTTATGACCTCGACGAGCTTCATCAGGACCGCCGGGTTAAAGAAATGCATGCCGACGACCTGCTCCGGCCTCTTTGTAGTTGATGCGATCTCCGTGATGCTCATATTGGAGGTATTCGAAGCCAGTATGGCATGTTTTGGAGCGGCTGCATCCAGCGCCTGGAAAACCTGCTTCTTGAGGTCCATAATCTCGGGAACTGCCTCAATAACAAAATCAGCATCCTTAACAGACTCGGCAATATCAACAAAGGTCTTGATATTAGCCAGCATTGCATTTTTATTCACTTCAGTGATTTTCTGCTTTTCCGTGAGCTTATTCAGGCTCTCCTTGATTCTGGAAAGCCCCTTGTCAACAAATCTCTGCTCGATGTCCCGCAGTGCTACCTTGTAGCCAGCAAGCAGCGCCACCTCGGCAATGCCATGTCCCATGTCCCCAGCCCCCATAACCGCAATCTTCTTGATGTCTTCAACTTTCATATCAGAAAACCTCCTTTTATTTTTTTACTTTCGCCCCAGAAAGCTATTCTCCGGTGAAGACCGGCTCTCGCTTCTGGATAAACGCTATCGCGCCTTCCATGGCGTCCTTCGTTCTGCTTACTCGCTGCGAGCCTTCCAGTTCTATTTTCACGCCCTGGTCAGTGGTGGTCTCAAGTCCCCGGGTCACTGCATCGAGGATTACCTGCATAGCAACCGGGGCTTTTTTCGCCAGCGCCCTGGCGAGTTCCTTAGCATCACTCATCAACTGCCCTGGCTGAGACACCCTGGTTACAAGCCCAATGCTCAAAGCCTCGGGGGCGTTGACTCTGGTGCCGAGTAGAAGCATTTCCAGCGCTTTGGTCTTACCTACCAGCCTGGGCAACCGCTGGGTGCCACCCCAGCCAGGTATAATACCCCGGTCAATCTCGGGCTGCCCCATCACCACCTGCTGGGAGTTGAGCATGATCCTGAAGTGGCAGGACATTGCCAGCTCGCAACCACCGCCAAGGGCGAAGCCATTTATGGCGGCGATTACAGGCTTAGGACACTTCTCGATGCGGCTGAACACCTCCTGCCCCCGGGACATAGACTTCTCACCCTCCGGTGTCCCGGCCGTTTTTAAATCAAAGCCGGCTGAAAATCCTCTTTCTCCGGCTCCGGTGATGATTATGACTCTCACCGCTTTATCCTGTGCCCACTTGGTCAAAACCTCATCCAGTTCATTAAGCACAGTCAGATTTATCGGATTTGCCGGCGGTCGGTTCAAAGTGATTATGCCGATATTACCCTCTTGCTCTACAATTAAATTCGCATAAGCCATGAGACCCTCCTTGTTTTGAGATTTTTCAACGGCGCCATGATTTCCTTAGTATCGCTACATCATCTCCTTTCAGCTAAGCAGCTCGCACAGCGCCACACCAGTAGAAACAGTGAGATGTTAACACCCACAGCAGTGGCTTGTCAACAGTTAAAGGATAACGGTTAGGTATGTGAAACCTCTATCGCTTTGGGGCATTGGTTTCCACTTGCTCCAATATCCAGGAGCACCATATTTCTATCCCCTCGCCGGTCTTGCAGGAAAGTTGGAAAACCTCGACTTTAGGGTTTAGTCCTGCGATGGAACGTCGAAATGCAGCAATATCGAAATCAACATGGGGAAGAAGGTCCATCTTATTTATTATCACAGCATCGGCATCGACAAAGATCAGGGGATATTTAATGGGTTTATCATCCCCTTCAGGTAGGCTGGAAATCACCACTCGTTTGTGTTCTCCCAGGATAAATTCAGCGGGGCAAATGAGATTGCCCACATTTTCGATTAAGATTAAGTCTATGTTGTCCAGGGGCATGTCCTTTAGAGCTAACTCAATCATGGCAGCCATTAATGAGCAACTTTCCGGCATATTTCGGGTATTTATTTGAACTACTGCTTTTGCCTTGCCTTGCACTTTCTCTGCATCTACTGTGGAAGCAACATCGCCTTCGATAACAGCTATGTTTAACCTGTCTTTCAGCCTCGTCAGAGTTTGCAGAATAATACTCGTCTTGCCAGCACCCGGGGCTGACATAATGTTAATAGCGAAAACCTTGTGCTTATCCAGCAGCTGCTGATTTCGGCTAGCTATGGTCTCATTAGCCTCCAGAATGTTCTGGATAACTTCTATTTTTTTCATTCTACTTCCACGCTTTCAATATAGAGCTCCCGACCCTTGAATATTTCTACGCTCTGACCCCCACATTTAGGGCAAGACCACCGGGTATCTTGGGGAGAAAAAATCGTGGAACAATCCCGACAACGTAATTGAGCTGGCACTGATTCAAAGTGGAGTACTGCTCCTTGAGCGATGGTATCTTTACTAAGAGAATCAAAATAAAACTGAATACAATCGGGGACAAATCCTGCCAACTCGCCAACTACTAAGTTAATTTGGATGACCTTGTTAGCTTGCGCCTCACCAGCTTTGGCTAAAGTAATATTAACTATGTTTTCAGTTACTCCAAGTTCATGCATTTGGTGCAGCAACTCAAGCCGCCATATTGTAAACTACTCTTGCTTTAATTTCAATGCACCCTATCCCAATCATCTCGGCTCACCAATGTGATTACATGTTCGTCATTCATTTTCACAGGCGGGTCATTTAGTGTTCTCTTAATTTGAGCCCTTTGCAGTTTCCCGCTGAGGGAGCTATGTTTGGCAGCTGGCACAGCTTGTGGCAGAGCATGAGCTACAAGAGGAACTCCCTCCAATCGGGGTAGATGGCCCTTCACTGCTTTTAGAAAAAGAGGCGAAAGAGGAGAATATTCGTTTAGCGCCATTGTGACAGCGAGGGCAAGAGGCATTTTTGTTTGCTTGGCTTTGGTGGCGAAGCAATTCAAACTTAAAGTTGCACTCAGGACAACAATACTCATATATGGGCATTTTTACTCCCCTCCTTTCTCAAAAGCTCTTAAAAATGCGTCAGGGACTTGAGGAAGCTGGGTATCCACCCATGTTTTGAGGCAAGTTAAGGAGCAAAAATTATAATGCTCGACTGTCTCTGGGCCCTTCCATAGTGAAACCATGAGCCAGCCATCGAGCACCTCACAGGGTCGCTCCTTTCCACTACATTCCACTCTTTCACCACAAGAGTGGCAGATAAAATATTCCCGAGGCATTTAATCTCCAGCTTGATTCGCTTCCGTCTTCTCCTTGAAATGCAGCCACAGGTTAGACAGCCACCACCTCCTTAACTCCAGGCACTTTTTCCTTGAGCACCCGCTCAATCCCACCCTTCAAAGTCATAGTTGCCATGGGGCAGCCACCGCAGGCACCGGTCAA
>JBGPRV010000083.1:0-6063 GCA_041489785.1 Dehalococcoidia bacterium
CTTTGGCGGCGACAATAGCTGAAGCCACAGGACCATATCCACACATGGTACAATCAAGGCTCTCACAGCGCTTGTATAGCTCTTCCTCATCAAGAGCAACTATGGCCTCTATCACAGAGCCATCTTTTTCCATAGCTACAGCGTGGGGTTCATAATGCGTGAAATCGCTGCTGGCGATAATTATTAAGTTATCGCCTGCCTGAGCAATAGCCTTGCCCACCGTCCGGGCTGTTTCTATGTCCTGAGCCAGCATAGTTATGGGCACAATTTTTATCTTCTTATAGAGGTGTTGAAGCCAGGGTAATTGCACTTCAATACTGTGCTCATATATATGGGCTGTCTCGTCTGCTTTAATCACATCCCCCAAAAGCCTTCGGGCAAGTTTTTTGTTTATTTCTACATCACCCAAGGGCGTGTTCCAGCTAGCTCCTGTCCATAGAGAAACAGGATACCCATACCCGGTGTGGTTAGGACCAAGTATCACTGCGGTATCGAATATCCCGTCTTCAGCAAGTTCCTTATAGGCATGGGCTGCTACTGGCCCAGAATAATAATAGCCAGCGTGGGGGACAACGATAGCCACAATCTCCCTCAGCCCTTTGCTATTCACCCGGGGTATAGCTCCCGGTCCAAGCTCATGTTTGTAGCACCATCCAATTTGTTCTTCTAATTCTCTGACAGTGCCAGCATAGAACATACCAGAAACAGCAGGTTTTCTTATCTTCATGAGACACCCCCCGCAAAGCAAGACTACTCTTTGGGCTCTCTTTTCGCCCTTTTCCTGGTCTTTTTTTCAACCTTCTCAGCTTCTCCCTCGGTCTTTCCTTTGCTCTCCTCTGTGAGCTTCTCTATCCCCAGCCCGGCTTGGTCACGGTACCAGCGATGTATCTCGTCCAGAGCTGGTGGGAAGATACTGAACACCTCTATATCACCAGGAAATTGCACCGAGTGTTCCTCTCTAATGAACAGAAGCCCAGCCTCATCGTTTTTAAGCGTCTCGCTTATCTTTTTAGCCATAAATTCATTTCTCTTCTTTGCCGCCTCAACATAGAATTCAGAAACCTTACTTGCCACCTTATCACTTATAAAGCCCAGCATCAGGCATCTTTGCCAGTCCATGACCTCTTCAAATAATTCCCTTTCTTCAACTGTCTCAAAGATAGCGCCATTATCACACTGGGTTTTAGCAATTTGATAACTGCTGGGATTCAGCCTCTCCATGGTCTTCATACCATCCTCACCACATTGAAAGATTGATTCGTGGTAAACTCGGTTTACCATCCCAATCTTCGACGCTAAATTGTTTAGCTGTTCCGTCACCTGTTGCCAATAACGGCTAAATTTTTCTTTGTATTCATCAGGGGCCTCCTCGCCGGAATATACAATTGGGACGAGGTAAAGCTTCTTTCCCTGTTTGAAGCGCTCAACTTCAAGCCTCTCTATTTTGCCTAATTGCTCTGGCATGCTTATTTATCTCCCAAAAAAGAAGTCCCCCCAAAGCCCAGTGCATTTCATATCGAGATGGGCTTGAGTGGAAAAGAGCAAAACAAACTTTTCATGGGTGCTGCTCATCAGGCTCTCCTTCTTTTCCCCAGTTCTGCATCATCTTCTTGATTAGCTGGGCAAGTTTGGGATCCTCCTTGAGACGCTGAGTAAATACAGGGCAGCTCTGAAGAATCATCTCTTGACTCATAGAGGCCATGCTTTCCATAATCTGGTCTAGTTCGCTTTTGGCTTGTTCAGGTAAATTTGTCCCCTGCATCGCTATCCTGAACTGCGCGATGTCCTCAACGCTAACCTGAACCGGAGTCAGGCAGTTTTTATACCAGGGACATTCCTTACATCTGATAAGCGCTGTGACTTCGTCTAAAATATCACCCATTTCTAGTCCTCCTGGTTAATATAATTTTAGCACTTTCCCTTGATACAGAGGAAATCAAATTCCAATAACATTAGGGAAAGGACTCAGAATGACAAAATGTGCGCAGGGGCGGGGCCTGTCCCCGACATCACCACTGTTTTACTAATTGATTCCTTGTGTTATAATAAATCAGCGCCAGTGACAGCAGGTACCCTGAGGGTTTAAATAACTTGCCTGCCGAGGCTGAAGTTAACCCTGTGTTCGCTGGCACAGGGATTTTTATTATAGACTTCCTCTCCCATGACGAGAGGGATTAAAGAGAAGGCGAATATGTTAAAAGAAAAGAAGGGGCAAATAGTAAGCAACCTAGCCGATGATTTGTCGCGGAGCACTATTATCATCGCCACTAATTATCAGGGCCTGCTTGCTAAACAAATGGCTGAGTTGCGTAATGCTTTGGCAAAAGCAGGTATCGGGTATCATGTGGTCAAAAACACTCTGGCCTATCGTGCCGCTGATCAAGCAGGTAAGCCACAACTGAGGGATATAATTGAGGGTCCTGTGGCCCTGGCCTTCGGTTACGAAGATATAGTTAATACCGTTAAAACTTTTAACCAATATATCAAATCCTCGGCATTGTCTTTACAAATTAGAGGAGGATTGTTAGGAGACCGAATTTTGCTTCCCGAGGAACTGGTAAGCCTGGCTAATTTGCCACCTAGAGAAGTTCTCATCTCCAAGCTGCTTGGACAATTGCAAGCCCCCATAGGAACTTTACATAACATTCTTAGCTTTCCCTTGCGGGGGCTTCTGACCGTATTACAAAACAAGGCTCAAATCACTAGCAAATAACAAAGGAGGAAATCATGTCACCAGAAGAAGTAGAGAAAGAAGCTAAAGAAGGGGAGGCAAAGAAAGCCTCGAGGGCAAAGAAAGAAGTTAAGGAAGAGGAGGCAAAGGAAGCTCCAATAGCAAAGAAAGAGGCCAAAGTTTTGACCAAGGAAGAAATTATTGCTGCCATTAAGACTATGACAGTGCTGGATCTGGCTGATTTGGTCAAGACACTGGAGAATGAATTCGGGGTTAGCGCTGCTCCTGTAGCAGCAGCAGCGCCGGCAGCTGCTCCTAGCGCGCAAGCTGCAGCACCCTCAGCAGAGGAAAAGACAGAATTCACCGTCACCTTAAAGAGCTTTGGCGAGAAAAAAATCGAAGTTATCAAGGCAGTGCGTGAGGTAACTACTCTAGGATTAAAGCAAGCTAAGGATTTGGTAGAAGCTGCTCCACAGGTAGTAAAAGAAGGCGTCCCCAAGGAAGAGGCCGACACAATAAAGAAGAAATTAGAAGCTGCTGGAGCGACTGTAGAGATTAAGTAGAGTCATCTCAAAATTTTCGAATTCTTGAGGGGGAGGTGAGGTAACATGTCTCAGGTCAGTTACCAAGTTATCTTAGTGTTGGGAGGATTTTTCGTCCTTCTGGGTATTATTTTTGTTCTCGGGAACAAGAGGGAAAAGAAAAAATATTACAATAATATTTTGTTAACCCGAAGAGATATTAAGGAGATTATAACCCGTGAACACGAGCGTTTCTGGCTACTCGCCTGGCAAATAGGAGGCAGGATTTCCCTTATCGTTGGCATTGTACTGCTGATTATTGGCGGGATTCTCTGGCATATTCATGGCATTGGTTAGTGGCGAAGGGACTTTTTGCCAATGAGAAAAGACATTATTGCCATATGTAGCACTTGTATCTGTGTTCTACCCATTTACCCAAGCCGAACTTTCTAATCGCCCTTAAGTTCTGTCGGGGCGAATCACCGTGAATTGCTCTAAAGCTCTCAAACTTCTGACACTTTTCAAATTCATCGCATTGCCAGCAACCGTCAAAGCCTTTCTTTCGACAGCATGCTAGAACACCACAGGAGAACGTGGCACACCCTCCGCCTATTCGACAAGGATTGTTACATTGTAGACCAACTATTGCCTCCAGAACCTCACAACATTCTCCATAATGTTCAAACTCCTTAACATCATCGAGTTGGTTTACAGAACTGCTCTTGATAGCGGCGTATTTACCGAATTCCGTGTTGTGAAGTTCACAGAGTAATTCTCTTGCCAGATCCGAGGCTCTGCTACGATAGCGGATGCAGTCACCACAATACAACCCGCAGTATCCGATTAGTTCAATTTCCTCACCCATTTACAGTGAACCTCCTATTTTAAGCTGACGTATTCTACTTTTGGCCTGACGCGTACGCTGGACAGGTTTTAGGTTTAAATTATTTCCTTATGCCTGTACTGTAGAGCTTCCGCCATATGGTGTGTCTTGATAACGTCACTCTGCTCTAAGTCAGCGATGGTGCGGGAAAGCTTGAGGATGCGATGGAAGGCACGGCCGGTGAGATGAAGCTGCTTCATGGCGGAGCGAAGCAGGCTCTGAGCTGCTGGTTCCACCGTGCAGAATTCCTTCACCTCCTTGGGCGTCATATCAGCATTGCACTTTAGCTTCGTCCCTCGAAAACGCTCAAGCTGTATTTCATGCGCTGCCTTGACCCTGGCCCGGACTTTATCCGAGCTTTCCCCGGGCTTATCCTCAGTGAGTTTTTCATAATCTATATGGGGAACATCAACAAAGATATCAATGCGGTCCAGCAACGGTCCGCTTATCCTTTTGTGATAGCGCGAGATTTCTCCTAACGAGCATTTACATTCCTTAAACGGGTCGCCATAATACCCACAGGGGCAGGGATTCATAGCGGCAACCAGCATAAAGCTGGCCGGGAAGGTAACACTGCCATGAGCACGGCTGACGGTAATTGTTCTGTCCTCTATTGGCTGGCGTAGCGATTCCAGTGTGATGTGCCCAAACTCAGGGAATTCATCCAGAAAAAGCACCCCGTGGTGCCCCAGCTTATCTCCCCGGGCCTTGGCCATTGCCCCCCTCCCACTAAGCCAGCATGGGAAATAGTATAGTGAGGGGAGCGAAAAGGGCGCTCTACAACGATGGGAGTGTCTTGCGGTAACAATCCACTAACGCTGTAAATCCTGGTTACTTCGATAGCTTCCTCCATAGTCAACAGGGGAAGTACCGAGGGCAAAGAACGAGCCAACATAGTCTTGCCGCTCCCCGGTGGGCCACACATGAGGATATTGTGTCTTCCTGCCGCCGCTATCTCCAGAGCTCTCTTGGCATGCTCCTGACCCTTAATATAAGTGAGGTCGAAGGCGTAACTAGGGCGAAATTCCTGCTCCCAATTTAGCTCGCTGTGATACTCCGGGATGCCTATTTCGCCTTGAAGATGAGCAACCAGTTGCGCTAACGATTCCGCAGGGAATATATGTATATTGTCTATGAGGGAAGCCTCTTTAGCATTATCACAAGGCACAAATACAGTAGCTAAGCCTTTATCACGGGCTAAAGCTACCATGGGCAATACCCCATGGGTATGGCGTAGCTTGCCATCCAAAGAGAGTTCCCCTAAAAAGATACTGTGAGTGAGGTCAGCATTTAGCTGTCCTGAGCTCATCAGTATGCCTATGGCTATGGGTAAGTCGTAAGCAGGGCCTTCCTTTTTTAAGTCGGCTGGAGCCAGGTTGACAGTAATACGCCTGTTGGGGAACTTGTAGTAGGAGTTTCTTATGGCTGACCTTACTCTTTCTCTTGCCTCTTGGACTGCCTTATCTGGTAGTCCAACGATGGTGAAAGAAGGTAAGCCTGGTGATAAATCCACCTCTACTTCCACTACGGCTCCCTCCAGACCCACCACAGCAGCACTTTTTACCTTAGCTAGCATCTTAATAAAACTTCCTTCGCCTAAGTAAGGCTCAGCCTCCCTCCCTTAGAAAGTCTTCAATTTTTTTAATTAGTTCTCCATTTTCTTCCTCAGATAGCATAAGGTTGCTTTCCAGCCTGTTAATATAATCATCGATTTGAGGAAAGCGAGACCTTACCTGAGCTAGCTGTTCATTCTGCTCTCGAATCTTCTGGTCCAAATCACTAAAATCAATTTTCAGGTCTAATCTTTCATCCAAAAAGCTCAGAACCTTCTTTTGAGCCTGGGCATCTTCCATTGCTGCTAAGTAAAAAGGTATTGGCACCCACAGGCTCACCCCGGGAATATTCCTTCCCTTAGCTACCCATAACAGAAAGGAATTCAAGGTTGGCCTCTCACCAGGCGAAGTCTGATAATCCATATCCCTGGCCAA
>JBGPRV010000084.1:0-6037 GCA_041489785.1 Dehalococcoidia bacterium
ATTTCCTTTCTTTCGAGCCACGGTGGTGGCACCGAAGAAATCAGAGCCGCCTCTGGGCTCGGTGAGTGCCTCGCCAGCCCATTGTGTGCCGGCGATTAATGGTTTGAGGTACTTCTTCTTTTGGGCCTCGGTCCCAAACACGTTTAAGCCTTCTCCAACAATGGAGGTAACTGAGACGAGACAGGCAAAAGGCACCCCGAGCTTATTGACCTCTCCTACTGTGATGAGTTCATCCACCCATTTCAGGTCTCTGCCGCCATATTTCTTGGGGAACCTGATGCCTAGCAAGTTTCTCCTGCCGGCTTCTCTGACAAATTCGTAGGGGAACTCGATTTTATCGGCGTCCATGTCCAGTATAAGCTGCCGTGGTATGCTCTTGACCAGGTCCTGAACTTCTTGTCTGAACTTTTTGCGCTCTTCAGTTAAAAATACCTCTAACATTGCTTCCTCCTTTTTAGCTTTAATAGGCGGGTGTTACGATCCCGGAACAACCGGTGCAGTCATAGTTTAGTTTTTCCAGAATCCTGACCAATAGTATAGCACGTGTCAAATTATCTAAAAAAGGGTAGTGTTTGACGATGGAGGTGAAAGTTATTATAATTCAGTCCGCCCTTAGGTCAAGAAAAGCCATGGGTGAGACTTCAACAGCAGTTATCGAGACTACCTCAGGCAAAATTGAAGGTGTTTTCAGGAAGGGTCTATGCATTTTCCGTGGCATACCTTATGCGGCACCGCCAGTAGGTGAGCGCCGCTGGTTGCCGCCTGGGCCTCCCGAATCCTGGGGCGGAGTTAGACAGGCGAAAGAGTTTGCCCCCACTGCCCCACAGGCACCTATGGACATACAGTTTCTGGAACCACCGGAGAAACAGCCACAAAGCGAAGACTGTCTTTATCTCAATATCTGGACTCCCGGGCTGGATGGCGCTAAGCGCCCGGTTATGGTCTGGGTCCATGGCGGCTTCTTCACCACCGGTGCCGGCTCGTGGGTGATCTACAATGGGCGGACTCTGTCTACACGCGGTGATGTGGTGGTAGTGACTATTAATTATCGGCTGGGCGTATTGGGTTTCCTTAATCTAAATGAAGTCACAAGAGGCAGGATACCGGCTACAGGAAATGAGGGACTGCTTGACCAGGTCTTGGCGCTGGAGTGGGTGCGGGATAACATCTCGCGCTTCGGCGGGGATCCGGATAATGTGACCATCTTCGCCGAGTCCGCTGGGGCCATGGGCGTGGGGGTGTTACTGGCAATGCCTAAGGCGCGCGGGCTTTTTCACAGAGCTATCCTCCAAAGTGGGGCAGCTCATCATGTGAACTCGCTAGAGCGTGCTGAGAAACTGGGGACTATCTTTCTCGACATTCTAGGTATAAAGCCGACCGAGGTTAATAAATTGCGGTCGCTTACCGAGCAGCAGCTCCTCAATGCTCAGGTGGAAGTTGTGGCTAGAGCGCAGGGTCCGAAATTGGCTATGGGTGGCTTGCCTATCAAGCCTGTGGTTGATGGCGATGTGATTCCAGAGCTGCTGATCCACGCTATTGCTGGCGGCTCGGCAGACAATGTGGCAGTCATCATCGGCACCACCCTGGATGAATGGAAGCTCTTTGCCGTTTTGGATAGAAATCTTCCCAACTTGGACGAGGCTGGCCTGCTGCGGCGTTGCCAGCGTCTCATTCTGAGCGGGGATGTGAGTGGGCTAATAGAAGCCTACCGCCAGGCTCGTAGCCAGCGCAACCTTCCAGTCACCCCTGCTGAATTGTATATTGCTATCCAATCGGACAGGGTTTTCCGCATGCCGGCGATTCGGCTAGCCGATGCACATTATCGCCGTCAACAGCCGACTTACATGTATCTGTTCAACTGGGTTTCACCGCTAATGAACGGAATTCTTGGTGCTTGTCATGCACTGGATCTGGGGTTTGTGTTCGGGACTCTGGATGACAATTTCACCGGTTCTGGAGAAGAAGCCCAGGCTCTGTCGAGGAAAATCCAAGACGCCTGGGCGGGTTTTGCCCGTCATGGGGACACTAGTTGCCAGAGCATAGGTAAATGGGAACTCTACGATGAGCGGCGGGCGACCATGGTTCTGGGAAAGCAATGCATACTGGTAGAAGCTCCGTATGATGAGGAGCGGCGTGCCTGGGAACCCTTCGCCGATTCTGTCCTCGGCTCCTTTTAGAGATGGTGAAGATCAAGCCTGCTGTAGAATAAGGAAAGACTAGATTAAGCTTTCTCGTCTTTAACGAGGCTAAGTCTGGCTAATGGACTTTGAAGAGCTTACCAGAGCACCAACGGGGCACACGGCAACGCACTCGCTACAGTCCTGGCAACGGGACTTACCCATAGGCTCATCCCCAAAAGTGGTGACTATTCTCCGGAAGCCACGGTAAGCAAAACCAATGGTTCTCTTGCCCAGTTTTTCTTGGCATACCCAAACGCATCTGCCGCAGAGCACACATTTGTTAGGGTCGTAAATGAACAGGGGACTGCTCGAATCTATGGGTAACTCATGCAGGATTTTCCTGAACCTTTTTGTTTTGAGCTTCACGCTGAAATGCTTGGCTAGTTTTTGAAGTTCGCAAGAACCATTTTTTAGGCAATGGGCGCAATCCACAGGATGGCTAGCCAGGAGCAGTTCCAGAGCGGTGCGGGCTAGTCTCAGTGCATTTGCTCCTTTGGTATTAACCACCATTCCTTCTGCTACAGGAGTAGTGCAGGCTGTAACGGGTATATCCTTACCTTCAACCTCCACAAAGCAGAGACGGCAAGAAGCGAAAGGTTCACTCTTTTCCCGAATGGCACAAAGGTTGGGGATGTAGATGCCATTATCCAGCGCCGCCCACAATAGTTTCTCCCCATCAAGAGCTCTTATTTCCTGGTCATTGATGGTCAAAGAGACGGTCTTGGTTTTTGCCAATACCCTAACCTTCATCCTCTCCCCCGAAGGGAGAGGATGTTTACTTGCCAAGTTAAGCCAATCGTCCTTTAGAACAGCCCCTGTACGTTGCCAGTCTTGGTATCAACATCTATCCTCCTGAAGGCTGGATCAGAGGAGGTGCCTGGCATCAGGCTGATTGTACCAGCACAAGGACAAAGGAATTTCGCCCCGGAATAAACCAACACATCGCGGATAGGCAAGCTCCATCCTTTAGGGGTTCCCTTAATGGCTGGGTCATGTGTCAAGCTCAGGTGAGTCTTCACCATCATGGTGGCGTACTCATCATATTTCTTGTCTGCTTCAAATACCTTTGCCTTGGCTTCGGCTTCAGGTGCCCAGGACACGCCATCGGCTCCATAGACCACTTTGGCAATCTTGTCCACCCGCTCTCGCAGCTTCATTTCCATAGGGTAAAGGAATTTGAAATTGTTCTTCTCCTTGCAGGCTTCCATGGCAGCATCAGCAAGCTCCAGTGCTCCATCGCCACCCTTGAGCCAGTGTTCGCTGAAAGCGCAACGTGCCCCGGCCGCCTCGGCTGCCTTGCGAACCATGGCGACCTCAGCCTTAGTATCCGTATGGAAGGAGTTGATGCACACCACCGGGTTAATCCCTGCCGTTTTAATGGTATTGATGTGGTGCACCAGATTGGCAAGCCCTTTCTCCAGGGTCTTCAAGTCTTCTTTGGTGTAAGCATTAGGTAGTGGCAGTCCCGCCACAACCTTGGGACCACCGCCATGCATCTTCAATGCCCTGATGGTAGCAACCAATATTGACACGTTTGGTTTGAGGCCACTGTAGCGGCATTTGACATTCCAGAACTTCTCAAAGCCAATGTCAGCAGCAAAGCCGCTTTCAGTGACAACGTAGTCAGCCATCTTGAGGGCAATACGATCGGCGATGATGGAGTTTTGGCCCACAGCAATATTGGCGAAGGGGCCAGCATGCACAAGGCAGGGCTGATACTCCGCGGTGCTGCACAAAGTAGGGTTAATAGCATTGCGCATAAAGGCGGTCATAGCACCACCAACTTCAAGGTCACCAGTGGTAACCGGGTTGCCCTTTTTATCGTAGGCGACGGTGATCTCGTTCATCCTCTTACGCAGGTCTGCTAAGTCATTGACTATGGCGAGCATAGCCATGATCTCAGAGCTTACCGCAATACCGAACTTGGACTGCATCAGAAAGCCGTCCATCTTGCCACCGATGCCAATAATAATATTCCTCAGGCTCTGGGCACAGAAGTCCATAATCCAGCCCATTTCTACTTTGGTCGGGTCCACATCCAGCCGACGTAGGTTACGTTTGGCCAGTTCGGCGTCATCATAGTTGCGCTCGTGCTGCATTCTGGCAGTAAGCGCTACCATTGCCAGGTTGTGCGCATTCATAACATCATTGATGTCGCCGGTAAGTCCCATGGAGAATTCGGTCATGGGAATGAGCAAGGCATTGCCGCCGCCGGCAGCGGTTCCCTTGATATTCATGGTGGGACCGCCCGAGGGCTGGCGGATGCAGCCCATCACATTCTGCTTCCGTTTGCCCAGACCCTCCACCAGACCCATCAGGGTAGTTGTTTTGCCCTCGCCCAGAGGGGTGGGAGTAATAGCGGTCACCTCAATATACTTGCCATCTGGCTTATTCTTGAGACGATCGATGATTTTCAAGAAATTCAGTTTGCTTATTCTCGCATAGGGGATAACCTCGTCCTTTTGCAGTCCAAGCTTCTTTTGCCACTCTTCGGGAGTGGGCATGTTCTTCTCCGCTTCCTCGGCAATCTCCCAGTCCTTCATTTTTGTTGCATCGTAAGCCATGATAACCTCCTTTTTTATCCCTTTTGTTTATTATTTCTTCTTGCGCTCAGCCCTGCGTTCAGCCGCTACTACGGTGTTGACCATAAGCATGGTAATTGTCATGGGGCCAACCCCTCCGGGCACCGGGGTAATAGCGCTGGCTTTTTCCTTGACTGCCTCGAAGTCTACATCTCCCCTGAGGTCAGGGACCTGCTTGGTGGGGTCTGTCTTGCTGGGTTTCCATCCCACCCGGTTTACACCGACATCAATAACAACCGCCCCTTCTTTTACCATGTCTGCTTTAATGACTTCCGGAGAACCCATTGCGGCAACCAGGATATCCGCCTGTCTGGTGATTTCGGCCATGTTTTTGGTCCCCGTGTGGACGACGGTCACGGTGGCATTGGCACGCTTGTTTTTCTGTACCAGCATGGCCATGAGAGGCTTGCCTACTATGTTGCTTCGACCGCATATGACCACGTGTTTGCCTTCAGGGGGATTGCCGCTGCGGATCATTAACTCCACTGCGCCATGCGGTGTACAGGGCATGAAATACGGGTCTCCGATGAGCATCTTGCCCACATTGACAGGGTGGAAGCCATCCACGTCTTTAGCCGGGTCGATGAGATTTAGCACTTTATCCGTATTAATGTGTTTTGGCAATGGCAATTGGACCAGTATGCCATCGACATGCGCTGCTTTATTCATTTCCTTCACTTTGGCGAGGAGTTCCTTCTCTGAGGCGCTCTCAGGCAGGACGATGGTTTGGGTCCACACACCTATCTCCTCGGCCGCCTTTTCCTTGCCCGAGACGTAGGAAACAGACGCCGGGTCCTCTCCCACGCGAATCATGACAAGGCCTGGCGTTACGTCCCGTTCTTTGAGCTTGGTCACGCGCTCTTTTAGCTCAGCTCTAATCTCCTTGGCCACTTCGGTTCCCGAAATTATCTTTGCCGTCATCTAAACCTCCTTTCTTAACTTAACTTACCGATTTACCGATAAGTCCCGGCTTAACAGCACTAAGGCGTGCCGCAATATCCTGCACTTGGCTGACGACTTCTGGACTGGAATTGATGAGAGGGAAATTGCCAAGACCAGCTTCTATTATGCTCTGGTCGTAGGGAATAAAGCCCAGAAATTCAAAATCGGGCATGGCGGAAATAAGAAAATCCTTGTCCTGTTCACTGCGAATCTTGTTAGCGACCACCGCGATGTTTTCCAAACCTATGTCTTTTGCCAGTTCTCTTATCCTGTAGGCTGTTTCGATACTTCCTTTACCTGGCTCCACTACAATAATCATCTCATCCACGGCTC
>JBGPRV010000085.1:0-5996 GCA_041489785.1 Dehalococcoidia bacterium
CTGTTCGCTGATCTCACGACCCAGAAAGACGAGTTCTTGCCTTTGACCAAAGGTCCGCGGGCCCAATTTCTCACTCATGCCGTATTCAGTGACCATTTTTCTCGCTAGCTTAGTTGCTTCCGCTAAGTCATGTTGGGCACCGGTAGTCATTTCCCCAAAGGTAATTTCCTCGGCAACGCGTCCGCCCAAGCTCACTGCCAATCTATCATCAAACTGAGACTTAGTCCATAAATGACGGTCTTCGGATGGTAGGAAGCGTGTCCAGCCTCCAATCCCAATACCGCGAGCAATAATGGAGACTTTGTGCGCTGGGTCAGCATTAGGCAACATCCTGGCGGTCAAGGCATGCCCACTTTCGTGGTAAGCAGTTATTTCCTTCTCCTTGAGGCTTATTACACGGCTTTTTCTTTCTGGGCCAAGCATAACTCGCTCACTGGCATCCTCAAGCTCCTTCAATGTGATATCTTTACGGTTGCGTCGCGCAGCCAGGATGGCTGCTTCATTGATTAAGTTAGCAAGGTCAGCGCCGCTGAACCACGGCGTTTCCTTGGCTAATGTTTCGAGGTCAACTTCTTTGGCCAGTGGTTTGCCCTTGGCATGTACCTCAAGAATAGCCTTGCGACCTTTTATATCGGGTAGATCGATGACAACGTGACGGTCAAAGCGACCAGGGCGGATGAGGGCTGGGTCGAGGATATCGGGGCGATTGGTGGCGGCCATGACGATGACGTTGGCATTGGTATCAAAGCCATCCATCTCAGCCAGAATTTGATTGAGGGTCTGCTCCCTTTCGTCGTGTCCTCCACCTAAGCCAGCACCACGGTGTCGGCCAACAGCATCGATTTCATCAATAAATATAAGGCATGGTGCATTACGCTTGGCTTGTTCAAACAGGTCTCTGACCCTGGCGGCACCCACACCCACAAACATCTCCACAAATTCGCTGCCACTAATAGAGTAAAAAGGTACCCTAGCCTCTCCGGCTATAGCTTTAGCTAGTAAAGTCTTACCTGTTCCGGGTGGCCCTACAAGGAGCACTCCTCGGGGTATGCGTCCCCCCAGTGCCTGGAATTTCTGGGGGGATTTTAGGAATTCCACTATTTCTTGGACCTCTTCTTTAGCCTCGTCTGTTCCAGCGACATCAGCGAAAGTTACATCGGGCCTCTTGTCAAGAGTTAATCGGGCACGGCTTTTGCTGAAATTAAAGGCTTGTGTGCCAGCGCCACGGGCGGCACGGAAGAATAAGAAGTAAAATAATGCTCCAAGCAGCACAATGGGTAGAATGACTGTTAGTCCTATTGCTCCCCAATCAACGCCACTAGGTTCAACGACGAACTTTATTCCTTCCCCTTCTACTCCCAGGACTATCCCTTCATCTTTGAGAAAATTGACCAGCTCATAGGTAGTACCGTCAAAATGCGTTGTAATTGTGACTTGGTCATCTTTCAAGCCCTCGACTGTATCGCCACTTTGCCTGATGGTATCAATTTGCCCTTGTTTGGCGCTCTGGACAAAATCAGACAGCTCTACATTCGTGGGACCTTCGCGTGGCATAAAGGTAAATACTAAAGCCAATACCGCTACTAGAAGCAGTAGGTAAAAAAACCCGCTACGCCACCATTTTGCTTGCATATCTTTATCCTCGTTCAATTATAGCAGATATATTGCAAACTGAAAAATTTCACTCTCAAATTTGCAAGTGGAGTAGTCTTGCAGTACAGTTCTAATACCGGGTACAGTATCTTCAAAATATACATGGCAAGATAGTCCTTGGTCAAATGTTGCCATAAGTGATATAATTATAGAAGGAGGTTAGTGCCTTTCTGGAAGCTGAGGAAATAGCACGCTTGGCTACCGAACTTGCTTCTGAGAAGCAAGCAGGGGATATCGCTATGCTAGACGTTAGAGCTTTGTGCTCTTTCGCGGATTACTTTGTTATTTGTACTGGAGATACCAAGCGGCATATTGAAGCTATCTGGCAGGGTATTGATGAAGCGTTGAGAGCTAAAGACGTCGTACCTCGTCATAATGAAGGGACTCCTGACTCAGGTTGGATGCTTGCTGATTTTGGTTCAGTTATTGTCCATATATTCGCCCCGCTTGAGCGGGATTATTATCAACTGGATAAATTATGGGACAAAGCAACTCCCGTAGTTAGAATTCAATAGATCCACGTATCCAGCTCCCGGTCATAGTTGAAAATTTCCTTTGCTGAGAAGAATAAGTCTATTTCTTTCGAAGCATTTTCCAGTGAATCAGAGCCATGTATTAAGTTGTGTCCAATATCAATGCCAAAATCGCCTCTGATAGTGCCACTGTGGGCTTTGGCAGGGTCAGTTTCTCCCATCATTTGTCGTATTATTTCCACGGCATTTTTACCCTGGAAGACGATGGCGATGAGTGGGCTGGAAGTAATGAAACTTACCAAATCGTCAAAGAAAGCTTTTCCTTTATGGATGGCGTAGTGGCGTTGGGCCAAATTTTTGTCCATATGCAACATCTTCAGAGCTACGATTTTAAGCCCCTTCCTTTCCAGACGAGAAATGATTTCCCCGGCCAATCCCCGTTGTATGGCATCAGGTTTGATAAGAACTAAACTTCTCTCCATGAGACCAGACCTCCTTCCATAATTGGCTCCTTTCTAAACTCTCATGAGCAGGGTGATCAAATCCACGTTTTCTAGGGAGTCAACTACTCTGTCAGCCTCCTCGAGCTTTTGTCGGGGGTGTGTATTAATTATGGCCAGGCATTTCATCCCCGCAGTTTTGGCTGCTTTGACTCCCAGTGGGGAATCTTCAATTACCACGCAATCGTTAGGTGTCACTTCCAGCTTCCTGGCGGCTAAAAGATATATCTGGGGGCTAGGTTTGCTTTCGGATACTTCTTGACCAAAAACAACACAATCAAAAATTCCTGCCAAATTAAGCTCACTAAGGACCAAGTCGATATTTTCCTTGGGAGCTGAAGAAACCAAGCCTACTTTGAAATTCCCCTTCTTTAGGGCATTCAGCAACTTTACTACCCCGGGAAATGGCTTGATGCTTCCTATTGCCTTCCGTCTAAAATTTTCTTCTTTCTCCTGTACCATGATTTTGACATCTCCTTCGGGGAATTCCCTGCCCATGATGCTGCTGATTATGAAGTCATTTCTAGTGCCAAAGAGCTGGGTAAAATCTTCTTTGGTGAATTTTATCCCCCTTTTAGCAAAAGCCTCTTGCCAGGCAGCAAAGTGGAAGGAACTGGAATCGACAATAACACCGTCCATGTCCCAGAGGATTGTCTTTTTTGACTGTCTCCAGACGTAGAATAAGAAATCGCCATCGACTATGACTGTGTTATCCTTGAGAGTAAGCACTCCTTTAGTTTCCACTAGCCGTTTTGTCAGCTTAGTGACCCAGGCAGACGCTTGGATGGGCTCATTGATGGGTGCTATCTGTTTAAATCTTATCTCGCTCTTGGCAGTGACACCAAATTCAATCCCATGGCAAAGCATGGCGTAAGCAGTTACCTCATCAAGGAGGGTATAGAGAATACCGCCATGGACCACATCATTCCAGCCTTGGTGAAACTTCCCGGCGGTGAACTCCGCGGTGACTTTTTCTCCATCCTGAACAGGTTTCAACTTCAACCCTATAGGGTTCTCCTGGCTACAGGCAAAACAAAGCCTTGCTGTGTACTCAGCATCTAATCTAGAGATTTTCATTTCCTGGTCTCTCTTGCTCCACTCTGAGTGACAGAAGGGGTGTTTTATCCTTGGGCTTGGTTATATGAGGGGGGCGAAGGTATAATGGCTGTAGGGTGACTGGGTCATCTTGTTCTCCTCTGCTCAATTTTCGCCAACCTAATATAGCCAAAGAGCTAGCTCGAGATGGGCTATTACTTTGGGAAATTATAGCTCGCCTGCCCAAGTTTTGCTGTATTTCCCTTATTATGTCAGCAGGGATTTCACCACAAAAAAGCGTTTTTTGCTTAGTCCGGTGGCACAAAGTTTTAACTGTGGTTAGATTTTCTGCCTCTAGGCATTGCCATTCATTATCTTTTTGCCGGTAAAGGGCAGTGGCTATTTCCTCGCGACCAGCCTTTTGAATGGGACGCAAGGGCAGTCCAGTAAAGGCCACGGAATAGGCTTCGGCTTCTAATGTGTTTACACCAAGCAAAGGAATATTTAAGGCAGAAGTCAGCCCCTTAGCAGTGCTTATGCCTACCCGGAGTCCATTAAAGCTTCCCGGACCCTTAGCTACAATGATTGCTTCTATAGAGTCTAGCTCCACCTTGGCTTGTTGTAACAAGCAAACTAAATTCGGCAGCAGTTCTATTGTATGGTTTCGTGTTGTTTGCCAGGTTAGCGAAGCCAGTATCTCACCTTTATGAGATAAGGCAATGCTAACGATATTGGATGAAGTATCTATAGCTAATTCCATATCAGAAATCTAATTTCTAAACTCCAGACAAATCTCTCCGAAGTGCAAAAGGTAAAAACAAAGGTGATAGAGCAAAGGTTAAAAAGTTTAGCATTTCGTATTCAGGGCCACAATTCCTTCTCTTTTTTGAGTTGTTCTATTAATTCATAGTAGCGCTCGCCTTGAGGTTTCAGGCAAATAGATCGTCCTGTCTGAGAGGCAGGAATATAGTGTATGGTGATGAGTAAATTATCCTGGGGTACTACCTGCAGCCCCTTCTCTGCCCATTCAACCACACAGACTCCGTCGCCATAAAAATACTCCTCCAGCCCCAGGTCAGCAATTTCCTCAATGTGATTTAGACGATAAAAATCAATGTGGTATAAGGGAAGTCGGCCATGATACTCTCTAAGGATGACAAAAGAGGGACTGAAGGCATATTCTTTTACATCCAGCCCATGAGCGATGCCTTGGACCAGACAAGTTTTACCCGTTCCCAACTCACCTGCGAGAAGGAAAACATCAGCTTTTTGAGCTAGTTCCCCTAGGTAGCGTCCCAAAAGCTGAGTTTGTTCAGGGCTATGCGAATTTAACTTCAGAGACTCCATTTTTAAAGTGTTCCCAGCCCCCTTTTTTGTAAGGGATGATATTTCTCTTGCTATCCACAACCGTCACTCGTGTTGGTAACTTTTCTTTTGTTATATCACCGATTACAGTAACCGGGCAATTTAGGGCCTGCTTAGCCCGGGCGACAGTGGCCTCATCAGCGGTAAAAAGAAGCTCATAATCCTCTCCACCACATAAAGCCAGCTCCTGATGGTTAGGGAAATTTGCCGTGACTACAGGGTGTATTGGCACTTGTTCTATCTTTATCTTAGCGTTGACTTTGCTGGATTCACATATATGGTCAAGGTCAGCAACAAGCCCATCGCTTATGTCTATAGCAGTTTTAACTCCTTGTTCGATTAAGATTTGTCCCTCTTTTATTTTTGGCATGGGCTTAAAGTGAGCTCGTCGCAAGAAGTTGCTTACTTCAGGATCTGAGATGACTTTTCCCTTGAGCATTTCCAGGCCGGCTGCCGATGATCCCAGGTATCCTGTGACAGCTATTTGCTCACCAGAAGAAGCTGTTGACCTCTTAAGCAAGTTTTTGCCCTTGGAGCAACCAATGATTGTTACAGTGATAACTACATTGGGAGCGGTAGCGACATTACCTCCAACTATAGCCACTCCAAATTCTCTGGCCATATGCATTATGCTGTTGATAAACTTGGAGATGTCTTCCACCTCCAGTTCGCCAGGCAGTGCCAGAGAAAGTAAAGCGTACTTGGGAATACCGCCCATGGCAGCTATATCGCTTAGATTTACTGCCAGTGCTTTCCAGCCCAATTCTTCCCAGTTAATGACGTCTAGGTCGAAGTGTACATCCTGGACCAAGGTATCTGTAGTAGCTAATTGGATGCGCTTATCACTTTGCCAAGCAGCAGCGTCATCACCAATACCCACTAAAATTTCTTGCCACGGAGTGCGTCCAGAATTTTCGTATCTAGCGCTGCTGCTGCGTATGAGGTTAATTAGGCCAAACTCTCCCAACTC
>JBGPRV010000086.1:0-5976 GCA_041489785.1 Dehalococcoidia bacterium
AATCTCGCTCCTCGCAACGACAGAATGAGGGTGTCAGTGCGAGTCCTTTTCCTTTTGTCCTTGCGAGCACCTGAAAGGTGCGTGGCAATCTCCATGCTCCGAGATTGCTTCGGCTGGCTTCGCCAGCCTCGCAACGACAAGAAGGGTGTGTCATTGCAAGCTTTTTTCCTACATTATGGAATAGGCGAGGATAAACCTCGCCACTACGTTCTTATTCCCCTTAAGGTAAGGATTCCTTTCATCCTTCTCCCCCTTAGAGTAAGGGGGAGAAAAGGGGGTTATGTTTATAACTCCCCTGACCCCTCTTACCTTAAGAGGGGTGAATCTTAAGAGGGGAAATCTTTGGAAAGATTGAACAAATCGGGACTCGCAACGACAATTTGTAGTGCGACCCTTTAAGGTCGTACAATCTCGCCCTGGTGCGAGGCTAACCCGCCTACCGAGGGCTTGCCGGGCAGGAGCCTCACACTGCATTTTTTGCATTTTGATTTGTCATTTGTCCCTGTTCGGGGTTATTATCTTATCATCAACAACATTGTTCTACGAGCCGCAATCTGGTATTATTATTGCGCAGAACGCAGGATAAGGTTTCCGGTTGACCTGGAACAGGCATAGAAAGGTAGCTAAAAACATGAAGGTCAAAGAGCTCACTGTTGAACAGTTTAAGACCCTGATTCAAGAAGCAATTGAGGAAAAGCTGGAGGAGATAACTGACGATCCTGACCTCGGGCTGGAACTCAGAGAAGAAATCAAGGAAAGGCTTCGTAGCTCCTTGGCTGCTATGCAAGGTGGTGAGAAGGGCATACCTATTGAGCAGGTAGCCAGGCAAGCCGGATTGGATTGGTGACAGAGTATCTAATAGTATTCATGCCTAAGGCCAGTGATGACTTACATCGCCTTGATAAACCAATTGCCCAGCGTATCCTGTATAAACTGAAATGGCTATCACAGAATTTCAATGATCTTACGCCCAACAAACTCACAGGTGAATTAAAAGGATTCTATAGGCTCCGCGTAGGGAGTTATCGAGTTCTTTATACAGCGAAGCAAGAAGAGCATCAGCTCGTGATGCATCTCATCGGTCACCGTCGAGACATTTACAGGCGCTAAAGTCCGTTTTTCGTGGGGCAAGCCTATCAGTTAAAGTCCAAATGTCAAAATCCAAATGACAATTGAACCCCAAATGCCCCGCCTGCCTGCTCGCCGTATGACTCCAGCAGGCGAGCCGAGCCTTGGCGGGCAGGTTAAATGCCCAAACTATTCTTTTTTGTCATTTGAGCTTTGTAATTTGTCATTGTTTAGGGTTAAAAGGGTGTGTCATTGCGAGCCCTTCGCCAGAAGGGCGTGGCAATCCCATTGGCTAAATTCTAAATCCAAACTACAGAATCCAATCTCCAAATAAATCCCTTCAAAATGCAAAATGTAAAAATAAAAGTGCAAAATGACAGAGCAAAGGTAAATAAAAAATTAAAATGCAAAAAGCAAAGATGCAAGCAGCGGTACAAACATTTTAAGTTTTGAATTTTGAGTTGTCATTTTGATTTTTGACCTTTGACTTTTGAGTTTCTATATTGCTTGGGATTTAGATTTTCTTTCGCTGGCTCCTGACTCCTGACTATGACTCCTGACTCCTACTTTTAACGAGAGCCTTGCCGGCGCAAAAGGAACTGGCGGCGAAGTCACCTTCGCCGCCAGTTTTCAGTTGTAGGTATGAAATTGCCGATTGCCCTCAGGCTAAGGCGCGGGCATCCAGTTCATGTTGGTGGCGTCCCACACAATGTTGTTCCAACCATTCGTGATGTTCGTGTCGCCACTAAGTATCCTGCCACCTGTAGTGATGGTGTACGCGGCTCTTAATGGTCCATAGAGATAGTAAGCAGCGTCACCAGGACCGCTTGCATTGCCGCAGGAGAGTATGACACCAGGGCCACCGCTCCAGGGCCCGGTTACGACGGTAGTGCCGCTCTGACATTCTGCCATGCATGATATTACCGCCGTCTGGACCTGGTGCAGCTCGGTATTGGCAGCCTGCACAGTCCCTCGGCCGAAGAAGCTACCGACGTTCAGGGCGACCACTGCAGCTATCACACCCAGGATAGCAATCACCACCAGCAACTCAATCAGGGTGAATCCCTTCTCTCCACGATGTATCATTTTCATTCTTTTCAGCTCCTTTATTTATTTAGATTTTTCTGGATTTAGCTTCCAGTAAGCCTTTTGGTGTGTATGGTATTATTCACTATAACCCCTGTATCACCTCCTTTGCTCTTCTTAGAGTCAACTCCAGTAATTCATCGTAATAGGATAGTATTAACTATACTACAGTGTAATCTCATTGCCGTCAATCACCCATTAGTCATAGGAAGATAGTATTAGCCCCACCATCCCCCTTCCCCCGAATCCCAAAGGCGCTGCGCTCCAAATCCTAAATCCTAAGCACCAAATCCTAAACAAATTCCAATTTCTAAATTCCAAATTCAAAACAGTCCGGGGTAAAGGCGGTTGTCATTCTGAGCCGAATTTCCTCTCCCTTGACCTGCTCGCCGTATGACTTCAGCAGGCGAGTGGGAGAGGATTAAGGTGAGGGTGACGTACTGAAAGCGCGGCAAGCGCATTGGCTAAATTCCAAATCCTAAGTTCCAAACATAGGCGGTCAGGAGTCAGGAGGGGAATCTTCTGAATGCTGAATCCTAGATTCTGACTACTGACTACTGACTACTGGCTCCAGTTGCCCGGCCTCAAAGACCCTTATTCCCTGACGCCTGGCAAACTGCCGGGCTTCCTTGGTGAGTCCGGGAACAGTAATAAGGACCTTGTCCAGAATACCAGTATCATAAGCCCTGTCGTCAAAGTCAAATACCCTATCCAGCCCCATCGGTTTCTCATCCACCTCGACGCCGACAGCAATACGATAAGTAATAATGCCCTCATCCTTGGTAGCCAGCATGTCTATGTTATGGATAGCACCAGACCGGCCTTTGACTTCAGAATTTTCCTTTACTTTGTAGCCCTTCTTCTCCAGGTATTGTATAAGCTGGGATTTGGACTTAAATTCAAAGGGCTCCTTCACTATTTCCCGGCCTGGCTGGGCACTGTCAGTCAGCACTACCTCCAGGTCTTTGGGTTGGAGCACCTTTATCCTCTGGTAGCTGGCAAATTTCTCTGCCTCTTCGCTTAAACCGGGGATGATAATCAGCAATTTATCGTGAATGCCGCTATCGTAGGCTTTGACATCAAAGTCCAATATCCTGTCCAGTCCTATCTTATCTCTGGCAATCTCAATCCCGATAGCGACAGTATGGGTAACGACGCCGTCATCCCTGGTAGCCAGCATATCTATGCAATGTTCTGCCCCCGATCTTCCGTGCACTCTGGCATTTTCCGTTACTTCGTAGCCATGCTGCCTCAAGAATTCCATGAACCGCGCTTTAGGCTGAAGTTCAAATTCCAGCAAAGTTCTCCTCGTCTCATCAAGGTTGTACGAGTAGATGCTCATCTCGCTAATCCCATCCTCATTGGTATGCAAGGAACATTTCAGACAGCGCCACTTTATCAGAGGCACACTGAATATCTCGTTGCAATCACGGCACTTGCGCAGCACTCCCTGGCTCTGGTAGTCGGTGCCCATGGTTCGCAGCTCCATTTTACAGCTGGGACATATATATTTGCCCCTGACCATAAATTCCTCTTCCATGTCGACATATTTGCAGGCAAAGTGCTCGAGGACCCGGCCCCGAACGACGTCTCCTGAGCCGCATTTAGGGCAGTGAATACTTGGTCTTAGGTTTAGTGACTGGCAAAAGGGACACTGGAGGAGCCTGTCAAAAAAGGTCTTTTTCAATATGCCTTTCTCAGCCAGGGATTCCAGAATTGCTACTGCTTCCTTGTTTTTGACCTTTAATGCCTGCTCAACGGCGGGATAGATAAAGCCCATCTCAGTGGTGAAATCAAGCTGAGGTTTAATATCAACAATCCTCCCCGCCAGCATTTCAGTCACCAGTTTCATCGCTGCGTCACTTCCCACCGTGCCGATTAAGGCCTGGGGGGTTGCTGTTGCCTTTATTGCCTTATCGCCTTCTGCCATGTCTTGTCTCCGTTAACGTAGTCAGAAAAGTATAATTCGCAGTATTGCAGAAGTCAATGAGAGAAAGGTACTATATTTGTGAGGCCTTCGCTTTTCCTGAGCCCCGCGGGGATTGCTTCGGCACTGCCGTGCCTCGCAATGACAAGGGGGTGCCATTGCGAGCGACCTGCCCGCTTGCCTTCGCTGACCTGCCCGCCGCTTGCCTTCGCTGAAGCTTTAGCGCAAGCAGGCACAGCTATGGCTCGCCTGCTGGAGTCATACGGCGAGCAGGCAGGCGGGAGCGTGGCAATCTCACTGGCTAAATTCCAAATCCCAAAATCTAATCTCCAAACAAATCCCTGCAAAATGCAAACAGTAAAAATGAAAATGCAAAATGACAGAGCAACAGTAAATAAAAAATTAAAATGCAAAAAGCAAAGATGCAAGCAGCGGTATACGCATTTTAAGTTTTGAATTTTGAGTTGTCATTTTGATTTTTGACCTTTAATTTTTAACTTTCGTTTGGGATTTAGTGCTTGGAATTTAGGATTTCCCTGTCAGAGATTGCTTCGTCGCTATGCTCCTGGCAATGACAGGGAGTTGTCATTGCGAGCACCTGAAAGGTGCGTGGCAATCTCTTTGGTTTTTGAATTTCTGTGGGGTTAATTTACTGCCGAGGGAGGGACTCGAACCCACACTCCCTTGCAGGAAGCGGATTTTAAGTCCGCCGCGTCTACCATTCCGCCACCTCGGCCTGATAGTTGACAACTCAAGGAGGCGGCGGGCGGATTCGAACCGCCGCATCGGGGTTTTGCAGACCCCTGCCTTAACCTCTTGGCTACACCGCCGCAACTACTAAATTTACTGGAGCGGAAGACGGGATTCGAACCCGCGACCTCCTCCTTGGCAAGGAGGCATTCTACCGCTGAACTACTTCCGCCTTAAACAGATTTTACCGTCTTTTTTTAGTTTCCGCAAGCTAATCCTGGTGCCGAGGGGGAGATTTGAACTCCCACGGGCTTGCGCCCACCACCCCCTCAAGATGGCGTGTCTGCCTATTCCACCACCTCGGCCTGGCAGGGGCGGCAGGACTCGAACCCGCGACCTGCGGTTTTGGAGACCGCTGCTCTAGCCAAACTGAGCTACGCCCCTGAATCAGCGTAATTATATCAAAAATACCCCTGGGGCGACTCGAACGCCCGACACGCGGTTTAGGAATTCGAAAGAAAATATGCTGCCTAGTACCGCCGAATCTGTTGATGTCTGGGGCTCCCTCGTTCATCATAGTTTCTGATACTACCCAGTGTCAACAAGTGTTACAGAGTTGGTTTGCAAAATGTTTGCAGATTCCGTGACCAATTGGGAGTTATTTAGCTGCTCATTTTCCTTAGTGCTCTCCATGGTGCTACCCCTCAGGAGTTGCAAATTCTCTCCGCAGGGTATATACCAGATTTAACTAGCAATCCAGCTACCTTCCCTTTTTATGGAAAATAACAGGAACCCCTCCTCTCGCCTAGATTAGCTAGGATTTTGCCAAGGTAAAAAGTTCGTCTACCTTATTTTACCTCTCGTCAAGAGTGGGATACAGCGGGTCACCAAGATTGTTGGGGTCTACCGCCTGTTTAATCTTACGCTGCCAGGTGTGTGTGGCTGGCTGCTTGGCCAGATCTTGCTGCAGTTCCTCGTGCGTTTTACCCACAGCAAGGTACATGCCTTCCTTCCCGGGCGGGATATTATGCATGGCTTCTTCTTGTATACAGTGCTTCATCCACTCTATGGCGGCAGCAGTCGATACCTTATCGGCCACATCATAAAAACCGAACTGCTCCAGCCCGCATTGCCCCCCGCCGCCGATGGAGCCGACGCACCCCATCATCGAATCGCTGCCGCAGTCCACCAGTAATCCCTTCTCT
>JBGPRV010000087.1:0-5902 GCA_041489785.1 Dehalococcoidia bacterium
AATTGGATATCAAAAGAATACATAGCTGATTATGAAAGTATTGAAACAAAAGGGGGATTGTCGTATTACTACACGCAAGCCGGGTGGGTCAAAAATAAAAGTTATGAAGAAGTTCCTAAACTTCGTTTTGAAAGACCTCTAGAATCAATGCCCAGAAATTTAGATTTTTTAAAATGGTCTAAAATCAAATAAGAACGACATTACCCCCGACTGTCGGCTTGGTGACAAGGCTTCTACCTTCTGGCAATGCTAAACGAAGTTGACCCAACATCCACAGATGCCATAGCTTTCGTGAAACAGTACCTCGCCCAATCCTCTATTTCAAGTGACTAGCATAGAGCGCAGGGGCATAGCTGGCGGAAGTAATTCCTTTGCTCTTATCCCAGATAAACCCACTACATATCAGGCTGTTTACGGTGGCCAGATAACTGCCGACAGGCGCCCTGCTCACATTAAATCTGACCAGACCAGCGGTGTTGGTGGTGCTGCTGAAGCTCCACACCTTGCCATTGCTACACTCCAGCCTCAGACCAACCTTTTCCCTATGGAAAACACCACTGGCAGTCACTACCTTGACCTCGATGATCAGGTTTTTGCCACTTTTGATGAAGCGGATGCTATCTACCCACATGGCAGGTGCCCTTGGGCTCAGGGAAAAGTTGATCATCACAGTTCCGCCTGATACTACCGTCACAGCTGACGTGACACTTACGGAGCCTTCCTTGCTGGCGGTAACACGGTAAGTGTCTGGCGGTACATTGGCGATCGTATATTTCCCTGTCGCATCTGTAGTGGCTGTTCTGGTGCCATCGGTCACCGCGGCTCCGACTATGGGCAACCCATTCTTAACATTGGTTACTGAGCCAGTGATTCTGCCCGGAAGGATAATCTGGCTCAGAGAGAAATTGGCTACGGCGGTGGTTCCTAAGAGGACATTTACTGTCAAGGACGAGCTTTCATAGCCTTCTTTGCTGGCTACTACCTGATAAGTGCCTGGCGGCGCATCGGAGACGGTATATTTTCCTGTTGCATCCGTAGTGGCTGTCCTGGTGCCATCGGTCACCGCGGCTCCGACTATAGGTGACCCATCCTTAGCATCGGTTACTGCGCCAGTGATGCTGCCCGGAAGGATAATCTGGCTCAGAGAGAAATTAGCTACGGCGGTGGTTGCTTGGAGGACACTGACTGTCAGTGACGAGGTTTGATAGCCCTCTTTGCTGGCGGTTATTTGATAACTGCCTGGCGGCACATCGGCAATAGTATATTTCCCTGTCGCATCTGTAGTGGTTGTCCTGGTGCCATCGTTCACTGCTGCTCCGACTATAGGTGACCCATCCTTAGCATCGGTTACTGCGCCAGTGATGCTGCCGGGAAGGATAATCTGGCTCAAGCACAAATTGGCTACGGCGGTGGTTCCTGAGAGGACAGTCCCTGTTAAGGATGAGCTTTGATAGCCTTCCTTGCTGGCTACTACCTGGTAACCTCCGGGTGTGACATTGTCAATAGTGTAACTACCAGTTGCATCAGTCAGGGCTGTCCTGGTACCGTCGTTCACTGCTACACCGACTATGGGTGACCCATCTTTAGCATTGGTTACTGCGCCAGTGATGCTGCCGGGAACAATAATCTGGCTCAGGGAGAAATTAGCTACGGCGGTGGTTCCCTGGAGGACATTTACTGTCAAGGACGAGGTTTCATAGCCTTCCTTGCTGGCTACTACCTGATAAGTGCCTGGCGGCACATTGGCGATAGTATACTTACCCGTGGCATCCGTACTGGTCGTCCTGGTGCCATCAGTTACTGTCGCACCGACTAGAGGCAACCCATCTTTCGCACTGGTTACCGTCCCACTGATGCTGCCCGGTACGATAATCTCGTTCAGCGAGAAATTGGCTACGGTGGTGCCTCCTGAGAAAACATTCACTGTCAAAGACGAGCTTTGATAGCCTGCTTTGCTAGCTACTACCACATAAGTGCCTGGCGGCACATTGGCAATAGTATACTTACCCGTGGCATCCGTACTGGTCGTACTGGTGCCGTCGTTCACCACGGCTCCAACTATGGGTGACCCATCTTTAGCATTGGTTATTGAGCCGGTGATACTGCCGGGAAGGATAATCTGACTCAGGGAGAAATTGGCTAGGGCGGTGGTTCCTGAGACCACAGACACTGTCAAGTACGAGCTCTGGTAGCCCAACTTGCTCGCGGTTACCTGATAAGTGCCCGGCGTGACATTACCAATAGTGTAGCTGCCCAGAGCATCAGTCAGAGCAGTGCCGTTGCCGTCACTCACTGTTGCGCCGACTATCGGTGACCCATCTTTAGCATTGGTTATTGAGCCAGTGATGCTGCCGGGAAGGATAATCTGGCTTAGGGAGAAACTGGCTACAGTAGTTGTTGCTTGGAGGACACTGACTGTCAGGAACGAGGTTTGATAGCCCTCTTTGCTGGCGGTTACTTGATAACTGCCTGGTGGCACATCGGCGATAGTATATTTCCCTGTCGCATCTGCAGTGGCTGTCCTGGTGCCGTCGCTTACTGCTGCGCCGACTATGGGTGACCCATCCTTAGCATTGGTTACCGAGCCAGTGATGCTGCCAGGAAGGATAATCTGGCTCAAGGACAAATTGGCTAGAGCGGTGGCTCCTGAGAGGACACTTACCGTCAAGGACGAGTTTTGATAGCCTTCCCGACTGGCTACTACCTGGTATGTGCCTGGTGGTACATTGGCAACAGTATATTTGCCTGTTGCATCTGTAGTCGCTGTCCTGGTGCCGTCGTTCACCACGGCTCCAACTATGGGTGACCCATCTTTAGCGTCCGTCACTGACCCAGTGATGCTGCCGGGAAGAATACTCTGGCTTAGGGAGAAACTGGCTACGGTGGTGCCTCCTGAGAAAACATTCACTGTCAAAGACGAGTTTTGATAGCCTGCTTTGCTAGCTACTACCCCATAAGTGCCTGGAGGCACATTGGCAACAGTATATTTGCCCGATGCATCCGTAGTTACCGTCCTGGTCCCAGCGCTCACCTGGGCTCCAGATATAGCTGACCCGTCTTTGGCATCGGTTACTGAGCCAGTGATGCTGCCTGGAGTGAGAATCTGGCTCAAAGGGAAATTGGCTACGGTGGTGCCTCCTAAGAAAACATTCACTGTTAAAGACGAGCTCTGGTAGCCCGATTTACTCGCGGTCACCTGATAAGTGCCCGGCGGGACGGCGGTTATGGTATATTTACCCGATGCATCTGTAGTGGCTGTCCTTGTACCATCGCTCACTGTTGCACCGACTATGGCCGCCCCATCTTTAGCGTCGGTTACTGACCCAGTAATGCTGCCGGGAACGACAATCTGGCTCAGGGAGAAATTGGCTACGGTGGTGCCTCCTGACACGACATTCACTGTCAAAGACGAGCTTTGGTAGCCATCTTTACTAGCGGTTACCTGATAACTGCCCCGCGGGACATTACCAATACTGTAGCTCCCAAGAGCGTCTGTTAGGGTAGTCCTGGTGCCATCGCTCACCTGGGCTCCAGATATAGCTGACCCATCTTTGGCGTCGGTTACCTGACCACTTACGGTTCCTGGGGGCACAAGGGCACTGCTCACAGCTCGGGCTGCGTCGATGCGGCCATGGCCAATGCCGGTTACGCTGATATCATCGCAGGTAGCTTCTATTCGGCTGCGCACTTCATCGTTGAGCTTGCCATCGCCATTGGTGTCAGATACAGTGGTGAATACCAGAGCAGCCAACCCAGCCACATGCGGCGAAGCCATAGATGTGCCACTCATGTACCAGTAGCCACCATTTGTCATCGTGGAATAGACGCTCACCCCGGGGGCGGCGACATCTACCCAGTCGCCGCGATTAGACCAAGGTGCTAGAGCGTCATTGGCGTCAGTAGCAGCGATGGCTATGCAGTTTGGGTAATATGCCGGATAAAATGGACTAGAATTGCCATTATTCCCGGCCGCAGCTATTACAACCACGCCCTTGTTCCAAGCGTAGTTTATAGCATCTTCAAGAGTTGACGATGTATCTGAGCCACCCAGACTCAGGTTGATAATCTGGGCACCGTGGTCGGCAGCCCAGATAATACCTTGGGCGACCCAAGACCAATAGCCCACACCATCGTCTCCCAGCACCTTCACATTCATAATGGTAGAAGAGTAACCCAGCCCAGCAACACCAATACCGTTGTTAGTTACGGCGGCGGCGATGCCAGCAACATGAGTCCCGTGACCGTAAACGTCATCCGTGGTATTACTGCCGCTGAAGTTGATATTGCTTACTATCTTACCTGCCAGGTCAGGATGGTCCGAGTCAACCCCGGTATCCAGGATGGCGATCTTGATACTGCTGTTACCAGTGGTCACACCCCATGCCTGTGGTGCCTCCACTTTACTCAAGCCCCATTGATAGCCAAATAACGGGTCATCAGGACTGCCCGCAGCTTTAGCTACAAAGTCAGGCTCGGCATAAGCTACCCTGGCATTTGCACGATAGGCTTTCACCTTTTCGTTCGCCTGTCCTTTGGGCACGGTTATCACCTGAACCCCGATGTCGGAGATGGTCTCCTTCACCTGCCCGCCCAACTGGCGATGAATCTGAGTTGCCTCGGGCAAGCCAGTACCGGGTCTGAACTTGACTAGAATTTGCTGTGATGACGAGAGGTCTGAGACAGGGGCTGAATTATCCGGTGGAGCGGCAAAAACAATTGTCGGGAACGAGGACATTAACAAGATAACTATCGCTAACGCTACTATCGTCTTCCTCATAACTGTTTACACCTCCGTCTGGAACAGGAACTCACGCTGAGAGTGTTTCCATTACCTCTAAGTCTAGCTTTGAGGCAACGAGAATAGAATCACCAGAAGGTACTGTTTTGGTACTGTTTCGGGGAGAAAATGGTACTAGAACGGAGGGATGATGAGATGAACTACTTCTTGTTCAATGCAGTGAACCTGCACCAAACGTCATTGAAATAGGTTTCGAACAAGCGATAGGAAGCAAAGGAGGCGAGGCTCTTAAGAGCCTCGCCTCCCAGTGGCTTTCCGCTAGAGGGGCTTCCATTCCCTCCGCACGGAGTTGCCATCTCACTAACATTTACAACCTTGGTGTTTGTTGCCGAAATACACTGTTGTTGTTTTGCCAGAAACCACTGTGACATTATTGAGTGGGTTACCGGTGGTGCATATCCAGCCAGTTTTGAGGGTTTCCTTAATGGTGTACACGCCAGGGGCAAGGTTAGAAATGGTCACATAGCCGTACCAATTGGTAGTGCCTGACCAGGAATTGCCCTGGGAATCGGTGACGGTAAACACCCAACCGGAGAGGTATCCCTCGCCCCAATCCTTTCGGCCATTGCCATTCTTATCGTTATACTTATATATCTTGAGGCATCCAGGTGACGGGCGCTGGTTACCGAAGGACACTGTTGTTGTTTTGCCACAAACCACTGTGACTGTGCGAGGGTTACCCGTGGTGCATGTCCAACCAGCTTGGGAAATCTCGGTAACGGTGTACACACCGGGGGCAAGACCGCAGACGGTTACACAGTAGTCACACCCACCACACCCGCCACAAAAAGTTCCCACGCTACCGCCGGTGGTGACCAACTGGGAATTGCCCTGGGAATCGGTGACATTAAATGTCCAACCTGAGAGGTATGACTCGCCGCTGTCTTTTCGGCCATTGCCATTCTTATCCTCGTATTTACATATCTTGAGACAGCCGGTGCAGAGCTCAGTGCCGTAGTAGCTGGACGGGTCGTCGTCTTCGACCAGCGTTGTGCCATAGTATCCGTCTACATAGCCAGTATTGGTATACGTGCCTGCTACGGCAGTGCCACTGGCTTCGAAGATCCAGGTCTCAGTAGTTTGCAGGACGTTATCACCATCATC
>JBGPRV010000088.1:0-5887 GCA_041489785.1 Dehalococcoidia bacterium
CCTTGCCTCCGCAACTTCGCTTTTACAACAAAACAGTAGATAAGGCTTCCTTAAGGGCATTAGTCTCTGATTGCATTAGTCTATTGGGTAATGAAGGTGCTGCTGGAGTCCTCGACAGACTTAAGGAATTGGGGTTTGACTATGCTACAAAGTCGGGCATTTCCATCGCTATGGATGATATTGAAGAGCCTCCAAATAGGGTCAAGCTTCTTAAAGAATCCGACGAGAAAGTTAGCCTTATTGAGGATCAATTTAACCGTGGCTTGATTACTGAGGGTGAAAAGTATGAAAGCACAGTTCAAGTGTGGATGGAGGCTACAGATAAAGTTGCTGAGGATATGTCCCGGGCGCTAGATCCTTATGGTAGTGTCTACATGATGGCTACATCGGGTGCCAAGGGGAATATTTCTCAAATTAGACAAATGGCAGGGATGCGCGGGTTGATGACCGACCCCTCAGGAAGGATAATAGATTTTCCCATTAAATCGAGTCTCCGTGATGGACTGACACCCATAGAGTATTTCATTTCTACCCATGGTGCTCGTAAAGGGTTAGCTGATACTGCCTTGAGGACATCAGATAGTGGTTATCTTACCAGGCGCCTTGTCGATATAGCTCAAGATGTCATGGTAACTGAAACAGATTGTGGTACCACCGAAGGGGTTTGGATATCCCGGGAAACTGCAGATGTGTCCCTTCCCCCGTTTGAAAACCGGATTACTGGCTACTTAGCGGCCAGCAAGATTGTTGATCCAGGTACAAGTGAAGTCATTGTTGATCGTAATGAAGAAATTGACGAAGATAAAGTGCAACAAATTATCGGAGCTGGCATTACCCGGGTACACGTGAGGTCGCCTCTTACTTGCCGGTCTCGATTTGGCGTTTGTCAAAACTGCTATGGAAGGGACTTGGGAAAGAAGCAATTAGTAAAGATTCGCACCGCTGTAGGAGTTATTGCTGCCCAGAGCATCGGTGAGCCTGGAACTCAGCTCACTCTGCGCACTTTTCATACAGGGGGCGTAGTAGGTGTTGATATTACCACCGGACTGCCTCGTGTAGAAGAGCTTTTCGAGGCTAGAACACCAGATGGCACTGCCATCATTTCTGAGATTGATGGTACTGTTGAAGTAACCCATACTGATGGAGCAAGCATAGTCAAGGTCATTAGCTCTGAATTCTATTTGGATGAATACCCAATGCTGCCAAGAGCGAAGCTAGCTGTAACTGATGGGCAATCGGTAGATGCCGGTAGCATCCTATTTTCTCTGCCCAAGAAGACTAGCAAGAAATTACCAGCTGTTAGCCATGGTGAAGCAGCGCAATCTCCATCTTTAGTAGCTAGAGTAGCTGGTCAAGTCGTCATTGAGGGTGACCATGTTTCTGTTAGGTATGAGGAGAGGGAAGAGAGGGAATATAATGTCCCTCGTGGTACATATTTGCTTGTTCAGTCAGGGGACAAGGTCAAAGCGGGCGATAGGCTTACTAGAGGTCCCGTTGACTCTCATGATATCTTGCGTATTATGGGAAAGGATGCAGTCCAGCAGTATCTGATTGATGAAGTACAAAAAGTATACCGCACACAAGGGGTGACTATACATGATAAACATATTGCTGTGATTGTTCGGCAGATGTTAAGCAACGTGAGGATTGTTTCCTCAGGAGATACGAAGCTTCTGCCTGGTGAGTTAGTTGGTCGATTTGACTATGAAGATATAAATGCCAAGGTGTTGGCTGAGGGAGGTGAGCCGGCAACGGCTCAAGCTGCGTTTCTCGGGATAACCAGAGCTAGCTTAAGCAAGGACAGTTGGCTATCAGCTGCTTCTTTCCAAGAAACCGGCCGTGTTCTTGTTGATGCCGCGATCAAAGGCAAGGTGGATAGGCTTCGTGGCCTCAAGGAGAATGTTATTCTCGGTAAGCTTATCCCAGCGCGGGTCCTCTATTTGAGTCCTGATGATGAGAAAAAGTTGAAGGGGGGAAGTCTTGATGAAAAGGAGACTGCGAATTTAGAATTAGAGAGAGCCCGTAAAATTTTAACTCCCAAAGGTTAGCGATGCGGCTTATTTCAGGTAAAATAGCAACCGAGGATAGCTTTATTGATTTTGACCTTCGTCCCAGACGCCTTAGTGAATTCATAGGTCAAGGAAAAATTAAAGATAATCTAAAAATAGCTATTCTCGCTGCTCAAAAAAGAGGCGAGCCACTAGACCATATCATGCTTTATGGTTCCCCTGGTTTGGGAAAGACTACCCTTGCCTACATCATCGCTGCTGAGATGGGAGTTGATATTAAAGTTAGTTCCGGGCCGGCGATAGAACGCACTGGAGACTTAGCAGCTATTATTACTAATCTGCATGAAGGGGATATCCTTTTTATTGACGAGATACACAGGCTTAGCCATATAATAGAGGAAAAACTCTATCCGGCAATGGAGGATTTTGTTTTTGACATCTTTTTAGGGAAAGGTCCAGCTGCTAGAAATTTACGGTTGAATTTGCCGCACTTTACCTTAATTGGGGCTACTACACGCTTTGCTCTACTGAGTCCTCCCCTCCGCGATAGATTTGGGGTGCCATATCATCTTGATTTCTACGACGAGGCAGCAATACAGGCGATTTTGGAGAGGTCAGCAACTATCCTTAAGGTGAAAGCAGAGAAGGAGGGGCTTGTCCCGATTGCCCAACGTGCTAGAGGTACTCCTCGAGTGGCCAATCGTCTCTTAAAGAGAATAAGAGATTATGCTCAAGTCATGGCAGATGGAGTGGTCACCAGGGAAGTAGCTCTGGAAG
Organism: Dehalococcoidia bacterium; assembly: GCA_041489785.1. Classification (GTDB taxonomy): domain Bacteria; phylum Chloroflexota; class Dehalococcoidia; order GIF9; family AB-539-J10; genus RBG-13-51-36. The sequence continues at coordinate 2,787 of JBGPRV010000088.1, forward strand.
GGCTTTCAAAGCTGGAGATAGATTCTGTGGGTTTGGATGACATAGACCATAGAGTGTTGCATACAATAATTGACAAATTTGACGGCGGTCCTGTAGGCCTAGATACCATTGCTGCTTCTATTAACGAGGATGCTGATACTATTATGGATGTTTACGAGCCGTACCTTCTTCAGTTAGGTTTTCTGGAACGGACACCTCGTGGCAGAATAGCTGCCAGGCTTGCTTATGAACATCTGGGGCTGCCTTACAAAAGGGATATTCAGTCCCAACCTGGTTTGTGGAGTCAGAAACAGAGTTAATCTTCGGCTATTTAGTACCCCACGAAAAATCCGCTTCGCTCCTTTATCCCCGCAAGCTCTTTGATTCTGTGGGCTGATTTCATGGAATCCCTAAGATATCAGCGGGTATCTTTGAAGGCACTTAAAACGGAGTTTTCCAGGAGTGACTATTCGTAGGCTCTGGCTTGCATCCATACTGGGATGGCAAAGGCGGATAAAGAAAAGAGCAACAGCAGCCAACTCCAGGAACAAATGTTCCCTCCGCTTGCCGTGATTACCGCGAATAAGATCACCAGCGGTGGAATTAGTAAACTAATAATTTTGTACCTGCGCGGCTTGAGGCGGATGAAGGCGATAGTTGCTGCTGCCAAGGCAACAAAACTAATAACTATCCAAAGTGCATTTGTTTGTAACCTTGCTGCCCAGTCACTGGCCAAAAGCTCGTTTCCTTTGCCCAAGGATGAAAACCAGGTGAATGTCACAAGCATGGGAGCTAGCATCAGTGATGCATATAGCCAATCCCGCCTAGCAGTTTGTCTCATTATATGGATAAAGACAAAAAGAACCAAGGGGATATAGATGAGCGCTGCTATCCAGCCCCAACCTTGGGGAAGGGAAAGCAGCAATATACCGCTAACTACTACTGGCATAAAATAGTACCCTAGCCAAGGGAAAAGCCATATTGGCTTACCCTGATGCCAACCATAAATTGCTATGCCCACGGTTAGTGCTAATATAATTGACGCGTAGACGATATTTTGCCAGTAATATGATGTGAATAGCAAAGCAACCAAAAGGTGGGGCAAGGCGCTGAAAATTGCTTCTTTCCAGCTACCTTGAGCATGTGTCTCATAGATTTGCTCGGCAATTAATTCAGGGGAGCCCAGAGATTGTACCGCGATTTTGCTTGCTTCCTCTTTGCTTAGCCCATTCTCTTCTAGCTCCCGACTTTTATCTTCGAGATGTGCGTAAAGCTCCGCAGCCACGCCGTCCCTGATAGTATGATCAATTTTGAGGCTAGCCTTAAATCTGTGTAAATAATGGCTTATGCTACTTACCATTTTAGCTCTAGGTTGTTTCCGGTTGTATAACTGCTTTAACTGCTGTAGAAAAATCCTGCCATGTAGCTAACCTTTTAACTAGGACCTGTTGTCCCCTTTCAGTTATGTAGTAATAACGTCTCTGCAGTCCATTAGGCAGTATCTGCCATTTACCTGTAATAAGGTTGTCTCGCTCTAAGCGGTGGAGAGCGGGATAAAGAGTACCCTCTTTAAACTGAAAATACCCATTACTCCTTTTCTGCAGTTCCTTTACTATCTGATAGCCATAGGTAGGCTCACGACTAATTAAGCAAAGCAATAGAGAATCAGTATTTCCCTTCAATAACTCACGCCCGTAGTTCATCCTTGCGCCTCATTCAATGTGTTAGCTTCTTTTTCACTATAACATTGCTTAACCGGAGTGTCAATACCAGTGACGAGAGTGGTCCTGTTGTAGTTGCCGAAGTGAGCTCTAATCGCTAAAATATCTTTTCAGGCAAATGTATCGCGGTACGAAGGATTATTAATATGTTAGAATTAGAAGTTAGCGGACATGGGTGCTTTCGAAGATTTTGTTGACGTAGTAAAGCAGACAGAGACTATGCAAGCTCTCTTCCAGAGCCTGGAGAGAGAGCCGGCGAAGCTCTTGTCCGTTATTTGCCGGGAGTATGAGGTGACTAACAAAGCAGTTCCCGACCATCACCTTAATTTGGGTGGGTACTTTGGCGAGGCAATTTTACGGGCATTGGTATCGGCAAATTTAATCACCAAGGAACGAGAGGATAGGTTTGCTCTCTATGGCTACAAGCCGACTGAGGCGGGGCTTAAGTATTACAAGGCCATGCTTAACGAAAAGAAAATCTAGTGTATAAACTCATCGATACTCATGCCCATCTTGACGAACTGAAAAGCCTCGATTTGATGCTCGAGGAAGCTAAAAAAGCCGGCGTTATTGCCATAATAGCTGTGGGGTCGAACCACCAATCGAACATAAAAACATTGGAAATATCGCGAGAACATCACCGTTTTGTCTATCCTGCTTTAGGCTTACATCCCTGGGAGCTAGCTAATCTGGGAACTTTTGCGATAGATGGTAATTTGCGGTTTATTGAGCAGAATATTTCTTCAGCAGTTGCTGTTGGTGAAATAGGTCTGGACTATGACAAGAGGGTGTTGAAGGTAGCGTCCAAGGAATTGCAGCAAGAGGTTCTTGGTCGGCTTCTGAATATAGCTAGGAAATATGCTAAGCCCGCGATAATTCACAGTAGATATGCTTGGAAGGATGCCCTACAATTAGTTCAGGATGTTGGGATAGATAAAGCCGTTTTTCACTGGTTCACTGGCTTTTCCAGTGTCCTCAAGGATATAATTGCTGGTGGCTATTTTGTTTCGGCCACGCCAGCTGCTGAGTATCATGAAGAGCATAGGAGGGCAGTCAAGGAGGCACTTTTGCCGAGACTACTTCTGGAAACAGATTGCCCAGTCACTTATGGAAAGGCAGCACGGTATGAGTCCCAGCCCGCTGATATTTTAAGGGACCTGAAGGCCGTGTCCCAACTTAAAGAAATTGATGAAGCTACAATTGCTGAACAGACAACGAGGAATGCCATTAACTTCTTTTCTTTAGATATAGCATTTTAGATAAGGAGGTCAAATCCATGATACAACCGATAGTAGGTGAGGATAACTTTCAAAAAACTGTTTTGCAATCGAAGTCGCCAGTTATGGTAGATTTCTGGGCACAATGGTGTGGTCCTTGCTTAGCTACCGCTCCTGTTCTGGA
>JBGPRV010000089.1:0-5781 GCA_041489785.1 Dehalococcoidia bacterium
GCCTGCATAATTGAACTAATTTCTCCGGTTCTTTCCACAAAGGCAACTCGGCTAAGGTATCACGCCCAAGGATGAAGAAAAGACTTGCTTCACTGCCTAGTTGCTTTTGTAGCATTGTCAGGGTATCCACGGTGTAAGAGGGACCGGGTCGCTCCACTTCGAGAGTACAAAGCTTAAAATGAAGGTTGCCAGCTATGGCACGGCGCACCATCTCTACCCTGTGGACTGCCGGGGTAATATTACGGCCTAGCTTAAGCCAGGGCTGCCCAGCAGGCACAAAAAGAACTTCCCTCAATCCCAACTTTATTCTTGCTTCCTCAGCGACAACAAGGTGACCTATATGGATAGGGTCAAATGTACCACCAAGAACGCCTATATTCACTTCTTTATTTTCTCGGTTTGGGACGGAATACCGTTATTTGTGCCTGCGAAATTATTTCCTCATCCTGGCTTGCTTGGTCCACCATTTCCATGGCTTTCCTCACCAATTCTAACACAGCTTGGCCGCTCACTGCAGAGATGTAAAAGACAGGCACTCCAAGCTTGGCAAAGCACTGCTTCACTTCAGGCAAACGAGCTTGAACCTCAGGCAAATCTATCTTATTTACCGCCACGATTTTTGGCTTGTGTGATAAGCCTTTATATAAGGCTATCTCTTTATCCAATGTACTGAGGTCATCGATAACGGTCGGCGAACTGCCATCCAATAAATAAATCAGCAGCTTGGTTCTCTCCGCATGGCGCAAAAACTCATTTCCCAATCCTTTCCCAAGATGAGCACCTTCAACAAGGCCAGGAATCTCGGCAACAATGAAGTCTCTCCTGTCGTCTGGCATAACTCCTAAAATTGGCTGGCGGGTGGTAAAGGGGTAATCGGCAATTTCGGGTTTGGCTCTCGATATCGCAGATAATAAAGTGGATTTCCCCGAGTTTGGATGACCAACAATACAGATATCGGTAATGAGTTTTACCTCGAGGATAATATACCGCTCTTCTCCTGGTGCACCCTTGCTAGCAATCTCAGGAGCTTGATTTACCGCTGTAGCAAAACGAGCATTGCCCAGTCCTCCCCGACTCCCCTTAGCCACCAAAACCTTTTGCCCGGGAGTCCTCAAGTCAGCCAAAAGTATCTCTTCCCCCGACTTGGCTTTAGTGAAAACCATTGTCCCCACGGGCACTGCAATAGCTAAATCCTTCCCTGTCTTGCCACGCTTCCGCCCACTACCTCCTCGGCGGCCGTTTTCAGATACAAATTCCTTCTGCCATCCCATCCAACTCAAGTCAACTAAGTTAGGATTAGTCACAACAATCACATTCCCCCCATCTCCACCATCCCCACCATCCGGCCCACCAAAAGGAACATACTTCTCCTTCCGAAAGCTGACACACCCATCCCCGCCACATCCACCCCCAACCATAATTTCTCTCTTATATATCATAAGTTAATAATCTAATATACACTTTATTATATTAATAGATAAGTACTAATTATTATAAGCGATATTGTTGCGAGATGGGTAAAGAGTGAGAAAGATCAGAGTTCAGAGGGCAGTGGGGGCAGGATAAGCAACAATTTATCCACAAATTATTAGTGCTTCTGCACAGTTTGGTAAGCCGCTCTATAACCTTTCTGTGAATTAAGTTGCTCTTTAATTTCCGCAATTTGGTTAGAAAGGGTAGGATTAATGCTCAATTCGTTAGCTATTTTTTCGTAGCCATGAAGAATTGTGGCATGATTTCTGCCACCTAATTCTTTGCCGATTTCAGTTAGAGTGCAGTTGTATCCTTCACGCATGAGATAGATAGCCACATGTCGTGCCAGAGTGGTTTTTCTATCTCTTTTCTTGTTAATTAGCTCTTCTGCCGAAAGGGTGAAATAGTCCGCTACCGTCCGTAAGAGCAGCTTTATGTCTTGTTTACAGGTCATGCTTGTTAATAACTTGTTGATTGTTTCGGGAGTGATCTTGGTTCCACTTAATTTAGCCTGGGCAGTTAGATATACAAGGGCACCTTCAAGCTGGCGGACATTCTCGCATACTTTCTCCGCGACAATATGCAGCACCCCTTCGAGTTCTGAGGTCATCATTGTGTCTGCTTTAACCCGTAAGATATTCAGGCGTGTTTCAAAGTCGGGTGGTTGTAAGTCAACAACAAGCCCCCCTTCAAGGCGTGATTTCACCTTGTTGCTAAGTGGACGCATGTCTTGGGGAGAACAGTCAGCGGTGATGACAATTTGCCGGTTATTACTGTAGAGCTCGTTGAAGGTGTGGAAGAAACATTGTAAGGTTTGTTTCTTGTTGATCAGGAAATGAACATCGTCGAATAGAAAGATATGGATATTTCTGAATTTGCTGCGGAACTTGTCAACCTGGTTTTCTCTCACAGCTAATACAAATTCATTGGCGAATTGTTCCGCGGTAATATAAGCCGCTTGCAGCCCATTGTTTGTCGTTAAATGCCCGATAGCATGTAGTAAGTGAGTCTTACCTTGCCCGGTGGTGCTGTGAATGAAAAGAGGGTTATAACTACTTCCTGGATTTTCAGCTACTTCTACAGCGGAAGCATAAGCTAAGCGGTTAGAATCGCTGACAACGAAGTTATCAAAGGTATACTTTGGATTGAATCTATACTGCGTGGCTTTGCTGCTTGTCCCGCCATCGGTTTGAGTAGCCAAAGGGCTAGCTGATAGTTGTTCACGATTGTGGATCTCAAACCGGACGTCGATATCCTTACCTATAATATCAACTAAGGTCTTCCTTACCAGAGGATAAAGGCGCTTGGATAGCCATTCGGCGACAAAAACGTTAGGGACGCCGACGACAAATATATTATCGTGGCAGCTTAGCCCCTGGCTATCGCTAAGCCAGGTTGTATAATTTGCCTTGCTAACCTGAATTTGCAGCTTGCCGAGGGCACTCTGCCAAATTTCTTTTGCTGGTTCCAATATATCCCCATTCCCAACAATACTCAGCCACAAAGATAGCTTAAAGGAGTATTAAGGAGCGGTTAAGAATTTAAGAGCTTACTAGTTACTAGTTATAGAATATCAAGTTTTCTCAAACCTTCGCTAGGCAATGTTTGACATAATTAAAAAATTAATTAAAAATAGGTTTGCGATGAAAGCGCGCACCGTTTTTATGGGCACTCCGCAGTTTGCTGTGACTATATTGGAGTCCTTGCTCCGGAGTTCTTACCAGGTGCTTGCTGTGTATACTCAGCCCGATAAGCCGGCTGGCAGGGGGCGCCCAGTTGTTTTCCCTCCGGTGAAGAAGCTTGCTCTGGAGCGACAAATACCAGTTATTCAACCCGAGACTTTTAAATCAAGCGAGGTGGTGGAGAAGTTGTCCAGCTTTCAGCCCGAGTTCATAATTGTGGCAGCCTTCGGTTTTATTCTTCCCCCAGAAGTGCTTTCCTTGCCCAAATTTGCCTGTCTTAATGTTCATCCTTCATTATTGCCGCGGCACCGAGGTCCGTCGCCGGTCGCTAATACCATTCTCTGTGGAGATGAACTTACCGGGGTCACCATAATGTTAATGGACGCTGGATTGGATACCGGGCCGATTTTAGCCCAGAAAAAAGTGGGGATTTCCTTTATGGATACCACCGGCTCGCTTAGCTCCAGGCTAGCTGATGTTGGAGCCAGACTTTTGCTGGAGGCCTTGCCTAAATGGCTGGGGGGCGAACTCAAACCGCAAGCTCAAGATGAGTCGCAGGCTACGTATAGTAAGTTGATAACCAGTAAGGATGGCGAGATTGATTGGCATCTTCCTGCGCTCGAGCTCTGGCGGATGGTAAGGGCGTACAATCCCTGGCCAAGCTGCTATACCTGGTGTCAGGGTAAACGGCTGAAAATCCATAAGGCTCTTCCTCTTGGCGATGGGGGAGGGGGGGATATAGGGGAAGTAATTGCCCTGGCGGAGCAACCGGGGGTTGGGGTGGTAACTAAGCAAGGTATTTTAGGGCTTTGCCAGGTTCAGTTAGAAGGAAAACGAGAAATGCCGGTAAGTGATTTTGTCCGCGGGAAAAGAGATTTTATTGGTTGTGTTCTGGGGCGAAAATAGCTTCTCTTGCCAGCATTATTCTGCAAACATTTCCACGCACTTTTGAAATGGCTACTTAGTCGAAACCGAGCCAGGTAGTGACGTTTTTAATAAGCTCCCGCTCAGTTTCCACTTTGTTCGCGGGGAAATCCCAGTCAGGGTAGCCAATAGCGATGGCCACTATTATCCGATTGGACTCCGGTATGTGAGCGTATTTTCTTAACACATCTGGATACATCGTTCCCTGGTCTTCGATGCAGGTCCCCAGGCCGAAGTGCAGCGCGGTAAGACAGATAGTCTGTATCACAGCGCCAATGTCGAGCAGTGGTCCACTTTCGCTCAGACAGCGATCGGTGGATAAGATGATTGCCGCCGGCGCATCGAAGTAACGAAATCCTCGCTCCAGCCATTTTGCCCTTTTCTCCCTGTCTTCCCTGGGTATGTCCATAAGCTGGAAAAGCTGCTTGGCGAGGTTTACCTGGCGTTGGCGGTAAATGCTCTCCCTCGGCCAGCCCGCAACCACGTGCTCGGGGGTGGGCGGTGCTCCAGAGTTGAGCAGCGCAACGTTGCTCTGTCTTACACTTTCCAAAACGTCACCGGTGAGCACGATGAACTCCCAGGGTTGGGTGTTCATAGCTGACGGGGCATGGCTCGCCAATTCCAGTATTTGCTCTAGAACCTCTTTAGGCACAGGGTCAGGTTTGTAGCCCCTGATACTCTTACGCTTTTTCACGGCTTCGATGACATCCATAAATTGGCTCCTTTTCCGTGACATTAATAATTATGGGGCAGCAGTTAGGGGTTCTGATTCGTAAATCCTTTCCTCCGCCAGCTCTGCTGGGGTGAGAGGAACGTCGGCTTCAATATCTCTGCCCTCGATTCCTTTAGCCAGAATTTCCTTATAGTATTCATGCTGGATTATTAAGTTCATGATTTCGTTGCTACCGGTCCAGATCATGATAAGTCTGGCTTCCCGGAGTGCCCGTTCCACCGGGTAGACGTGAGTGTACCCAATGCCGCCGAGAATCTGCATGGCATCATTTACCACTTCCCAATGTGTCTGAGTAGCCAGTTTCTTCACCTCTGACACCAGTCTCCTTTGATACGCCGAAGTACCTACTCCATCATCGATGGTCTTGGCCACGGCGTATGCCAGAGCGCTGACAGCATCGAGCTTGGTGACGCAGTCGGCTATCTTGAAGTTCACTCCTTCAAAATTCCTTATGGTCTGGCCAAAGGCCTTCCGTTTGTTGGCATAACGGGCGGCCAATTCCAGAATAGCTCTGGAGCCACCCACTCCACCACCGAGAAGCCTTTCCGGCACCATCAATTTATAGAATACCTTTGCCCCTTCGTTCTCTTTCCCCAGCAGATTCTCCTCTGGCACAGGCACATCGCGGAAGACCAATCTACCTGTGCCTGTCCCGCGGCAGCCCATCAAGCCGTAGACATGCTTTACCTCCATGCCCATATCCCTCTCGACGATGAAGGCGCTGAGCGAGTCGCGGCCGGCTCCGGGGTTGGTGACAGCGAATACCAGGAAGAAGTCGGCGCCTTCAGAGCCGACGACAAAGCGCTTCTGTCCGGTAAGGTAATAGTGATTTCCTTTCTTTCGAGCCACGGTGGTGGCACCGAAGAAATCAGAGCCGCCTCTGGGCTCGGTGAGTGCCTCGCCAGCCCATTGTGTGCCGGCGATTAATGGTTTGAGGTACTTCTTCTTTTGGGCCTCGGTCCCAAACAC
>JBGPRV010000090.1:0-5692 GCA_041489785.1 Dehalococcoidia bacterium
AGAATAGACATACAGCATGGCCAAATTGGTGGTTTTCAAGAGAATGGCGAAAGCTACCACCTGCAGGCTGGCTGCCATCATCATCACGTATCTCTTGTCCATGACGTCGCCGAGCTTGCCAAACCCCAGACGGGCGGGAATGCTGAAGACACAAAGCACACTCACGGCCCCGGCGGCTGTTACTCTATCTATTCCCATGTCCACAGCAAACGCCACTTGATGGGTCAGCCCTATCGTATAGGCCAAGTACCACAGCATTGCGCTCATGGATATTAACCAGAATGACTTTTGTCTCAATGCCTGCCCGATGGTAGCATCTCCTGCCTCCAATCCTTTCTGTTGTGCTGGCTCAGGCGCGACTTTTCGCTCCTGTGGTGTCCGCATGATAATAGCGCTTATGGGAATGCCCACAACTATCAATATTCCAGCCATGCAGGCACAAGCAGTCTGCCAATCATATCTGGAGATGAGCCATCCCGCAAGCAAGGGCATAACTACTCCACCTGCTCCAATCCCGGTTGCAGCTATCCCTAAAGCTGTGCTTTTGCCGCGGTCAAACCAGCTCTCCACAGCCGTCATATTAGCAACTGTACTTATGCCCGCTATTCCTAGTGATAAGACGAGACCATAATAAAGATAGAATTGCCAGGGCTCAGTAACGGTTCTGAGCAGGAAGAAGCCGAGTCCAGCTATAATAGTCCCACACACCATCACTGGTCGCAAGCCAATCTTGTGAATCAACCCCCCAGCAAGTAAACCCATCGAACCAGCGACAAAAGTCCCTACCGTCATCGCAAGGGCTGCCTGTGTCCGTGCCCATCCCATCTCTCTCACCATTACGTCAAAGAACACAGGAAAGGCATAAAACTGTGTTCCTACCGCGCAAAACAGCAGAAGAAATGCTCCGCCTACCACCCACCAACCATAGTATATTCTCTTCATACGCTTACCTGTCGGACATCTGGACCCAAAGAGGATTGATAAGGAATGATAGGGTGTTACCCGGGTCGCTCCAAATCGGCACGCTGAAGGAGCTTCATTTTTTCTTTAACTTCCCTGATAGTCTCTTTAGCTATGACTTCAGCTCGATTAGCTCCATCGGCAAGAACCTGGTTGACATAGCCAGGCTTGGAGGCTAAACCAGCCCGCCTTTCTCGGAAAGGCTTCAGATTCGAATTGATGCTCTCAGCCAGTACCTTTTTGCAGTCCACACAGCCGATACGAGCGCTACGACACTCCGAAGCAATTTCCTCTACTCGTGCCGGGGTGAAAAAATTGTGGAGGCGGAAAACATTACATACTTCAGGATGCCCGGTGTCAGAGCGGTACTTCCGCGCCGGGTCTGTAACGGCTGCCATGACTCGCTTCGAGATTTTCTGGGGGGAAGCAGATATTTCAATATGGTTATTACAGCTTTTGCTCATCTTCTGCACCCCATCCAGGCCCAAAACTGAGGGAAAGTTAGTAAGCTTCGCCTGCGGCTCAGGAAATACAACCCCGAAAAGGGAGTTAAACCGACGTACTATCTCCCGAGCTAATTCCAGATGAGGAAGCTGGTCCTCGCCCACAGGAACAACCTCTCCCTTATAAAGGGCAATATCGGCAGTCATGAGCACAGGATAACCCACCAGCCCATAATTGACGTTATCCGGTTGCATCTTAACCTTCTCCTTAAATGTCGGAACGCGTAATAACCAGCTTAAGGGAGTCACCATACTGAACAAAGTATGGAGCTCTTCCACTTGAGGAACATGAGACTGAACGAAGATGATGCTTTTCTGTGGGTCAATGCCGGCCGCCAGCCAGTCAAGCACCATTTCGTAAATATCTTCCCAAAGGGATTCTGTGCTTTCCAGAGTGGTGAGAGCATGAATATCCACTACGCAGTAGATGCAGTCATATTCATCCTGAATGGCAACGTAATTCTGCACCGCTCCCAGGTAGTTACCAATATGTTGTCGGCCTGTAGGGCGCGCGCCAGAGAAAACACGTTTTTTCATTTTTTGTGCCAAAGTTTAGCATGTAGGAGGGCAAGCAACAAGGTCGTGGAGCAAATTGCCCCAAAGTGTTATTAGTAAAAGTCAGCCCAGTGGAGTATATTCTTATTCTCATCCAAAACACATTTGTTAGCCCACATTGGAAGCATTCCGAACTTTTGTTTGAGAAGTAAGCATAGAAAAGCGCCGCTATATTGCCAACCCGGGTTCGATTTCCAGCACACGCCCACTAAGACGACGTAGAAATTCAGCCTTCGATGAATTCTTTGATATAGAAATTAACCAGTCCCGGCTTTTCATGAATGACCCAGTGCGAGCCATCGGGAATGCGCTTGATGGTCAGGTTTAGTACGTACTTTTCCAGCCCTTCCAGATTTCCTGTAAGCAGCCATTTGTCTTTCTCCCCCCAGATGACCAGCGTCGGCACCGCGACCGCGAACAATGAAGGGTCTGCGGACAAGCTATCGTCGCTTTCACCTGTAAAAGAGCCGAGATGGGCGGCTCGATAATAGTTTAAGCCACCGGTCAGCGCGCCGGGCTGCGACCATGCTTCAATATATGCTTTCTGATCTTCTTCTGTGAAATAGCCCTGTTTTATACCGTCCTTTAAAAGGCTACTGACAAGCACTGCATAGTTGTTTCTTGTCAGTATGTCCTCAGCCTCAGGAGTTCGATACACCAGAATATACTGACTGGCTTTCTGCTGTGCCGGATTATCACGGAGCTCGCGCATAAATGTAACAGGATGTACGGCATTTATTATTATGAGCTTCTCCAGATATTCAGGATGACGTATTGCGAACGGCCAAGCCACCCCACCACCCCAGTCATGAGCCACGAGGATGAACTTCTTATGCCCAAGGTGCTCGGCAAGAGCACGAATATCATTGATGAGATATTTCATCCGGTATTGCTCGACTTCGACAGGTTTCGATGATAAGTTGTAGCCACGCATGTCTGGAGCTACAGCCTGGTAATCTCGTCCGAATTCAGCAAGCTGATTCTTCCACTCGTACCAGAACTCAGGAAAACCGTGGAGGAACATTATCAATTTCCCCTTGCCCGCCGTTACATAGTGAAGGCGTATGTTATTGACATCAGCATATTTATGTTCGAACATATTTTCCCTTAGCGGCATGGTATCCTCCTTAATCCCGCATTATACTCAAATCGATATCACAGTGAATTCAGATTCATTATCAGAGCGAATGTGTTCTGGTACTCCCCTTGCCAGTACCCCTGGATAAAGATAGAACTTCCTCAAAGGAAGTTCTATATATCAACATAATTGGTAGCGCATACCGGATTTGAACCGGTGATCTCCTCCTTGAGAGGGAGGTGTCCTAGGCCTCTAGACGAATGCGCCACATTGGCTGACCACTCTGGATGCATATCGCACTTTCTAAGACCAGACTTAGTCCCGAGATTACGCCAGCTACTTAGGAAGTCGGGCTCCTTGTCGCCGCAGCCATAAACTATTATACAACAGAAATACAACAGGCAACACAGGGCTCAGATTCGTTTAAGGGGACTTTTCGAGACAATTCCTGTGTGGCTTCATAGTTGAAATCACGTGCACTTTGTTATAGCCTGAACTTTTCCTTGAAATACGTATGCCTCACGTCTTTGGCTTTTGCTTTTGCCCATGATTCCAAGCCCATTTTCTTTATTAAACACAGATTAAAAACTTTGGTATTGTGAGGTACTTCGGATGCTCTGTCCGCATACGGGTGAAGATTGTTACACGGAAAGTCAGAACACTGATAACAAAAGTCAAGGTTTCTTTTCGTGATGCACCTGTAAACACTACAGGGTTCAGTCCAGTTAAGAAAATCCGGTTTCCCAGCCTCCCCACGACACCCTTTACATACTGCCTGCTCAAATGGGATGTCAATGTTCTTGGAAATTTTGGCTTTCAGCTCCTCGTTCTCATTCGCTAGGTACATTAAACAGTTAAAACAATCTAATCCGCAGGGTGCCGTCATCCATTTATAGTTCATGATTGTGCCTCCTTTTCACTTCTATTTTTACACCAATTAGAAGACCGTTTGAGGTGATTTTATTACCTTTCTTGGCTGAGCACTCACAGGACACATATCGAACTTTTTCAGCCCCGACTTAGTACCAAGATTGCGTGAACTGCTTACTAAAGCTGTTGTCACAGCCGTAAATTATATAACTATATAACAAATTAGGTAAAGACAAATCATGTGTTCGGTCAAATATCAAACGGAATATAGCCTTAGTTCGGTTCATTTACTTTTAGGCAAGCACACAGATATATCGAAGGGTATGAGTATGCGGCTTTCCTCCGTGGTCTTCAGGGTCTTCTACTATACCCATGTCAACCAAGTCATATTTAACAAACTGCGCTTTCAAATCAGCTTCAGTGAAATAATGGGCTGGCCTACCAGGCCGACTTTCAAATGTATTTCTCTCTACTTCTCTTCCCTCTCCGAAACTCGATTCTTTCTCTGAGAAAACAGTGAAAAACATTAATCCGCCTTTATTAAGCTTATTGTCACACTGTTGGATAAATACATATCGGTCGTTTTCACGGAAAAGGTGAAGCACGTTAAAGCAATAAATGGCATCATATCTATTTGTGTCAAATGACATATCTAAAACTGATGCATTATAGAATCGGGGAAGAGGGTCAAATTCACGTGCTAGATTATAGGCCACTGATGAAATTTCGATTCCGGTTACATCAAAACCACAAGTGGAGAAGAATTTTGTATGCCTTCCGTAGCCTGAGCCTGGTATTAGTACACTTTTTACATTAGCACCGCGGAACAACTCAAGTGCATACTGTGTCGTCCTACTTGGCAATTCCCCCCATATTTTGCCCTCATCTTTAAACCTCTTATCCCAGTAATCTTTTACACTTTCCATATATTCGCTCATAAGAATTTGCCCCAGAGAGAATGCAAAACAGAAAAACGATTAAAGTTGTATAGTGGTCATTATATTACTTAAACGAACTGGCTGGGGATCCAGGATTCGAACCTGGCCTCACGGGTCCAGAGCCCGCTGTCCTACCGCTAGACTAATCCCCAGCAGATTAATATTATAGCTGTTACCCTTGTCTGGAGCAACAGCACGATGCCTGAGAGTGTCTAGTAATGTCATTCTGAGAGATTCTTCGCGGAGTTTACCCTGAGCGGGGTTAGATTCTTCGCTTCGCTCAGAATGACAAACGGATGTTATTAAACAATCGTCGCTTAGCTACGAAACCACCAAAGTTGGGTTTAAAGAAAATCCCCAAAAACAGCCACACGCTGCCAACCAATAAGTCGGAGCACAGTTAACGCTTGGTATATTGTGGTGCCTTGCGAGCTCGCTTGAGTCCGTATTTTTTACGTTCTTTGATTCTACTATCCCGAGTAAGCAATCCTTCTTTACGCAACATGGGCTTAAACAGCTCGTTTTCTTTAGCAAGAGCTCGAGCAATGCCATGGCGAATGGCTCCAGCCTGACCACTGAGTCCACCGCCATTCACTTTCACCATGATACAAAATTTGCCCATAGTATTAGTAGCCTGCAAAGGATGTTCAATCATACGGCGATGCTCGATACGAGGGAAAGCTTCTTGATAGGGCCTCTCATTGACAATTATCTCCCCCTTGCCGGGGAAAAGCCTGGCTTGGGCTATAGCACACTTACGCTTACCCGTTCCCCAAACGTAACTTTCC
>JBGPRV010000091.1:0-5690 GCA_041489785.1 Dehalococcoidia bacterium
AGAAACGGTGAGAACGATGTTGAAAAGATGGTTCAAGAGTACAACAGACGCCGTCGCTTCATGGTCAAGAGATTGAATGAGATTGGTTTGCCCTGTTTTGAGCCCAAGGGCGCTTTCTTTGCCTTTCCCTCTATAAAAGCTACCAGAATGAATTCAGAAGATTTTGCTGAAAAGCTGCTATTGGAAGAAAAAGTTGCCGTGGTCCCGGGCCTTGCCTTTGGACCATGCGGTGAAGGTTTTGTCCGCTGCTGCTATGCTACTTCGTTACCTAATATCGAGGAAGCACTGAGAAGAATGGACAGGTTTGTAAGAAAGAGCAGGCTGAGGTCAGAGTAATCAGCATTATTGATGAAGTATCAAGTGAGACCGCCCGCGAATGCCTTTCCCTAAGATAAAGATTCAATATTAGAGACCTAATTCTCGAGCTACAATAGCAAGTTGAAAATCAGCATCACCAAAAATTATCTCGGCGGCTTTTGCCTGCCTATAATATAGGTGTATGTCATGGTCCATGGTAAAGCCGATGGCCCCGAATATTTGGTGTGCTGATAGGGTAATTCGTCCATAAGCCTCGCTTGCCCATGCCTTAGCTATAGCTACATCTAAGGCAGCTGGAAGGCCTTCACTTACCTTCCAGGCTGCTTTATATGTAACAAACCGTGAACCGCTAACATCCGTGGCCATATTGGCACAGTAATGCTGGATAGCCTGGAAACTACCAATAGGCCTGCCAAACTGCACCCTCTCCTTGGCATAATTAACTGCCATATCCAATGCTGCTTGAGTGCCGCCAACCATCTCTGCGCATTTAGCCACCGTAGCTTTTTGGAGAACATCCTTTACTATCGGCCATCCCCCATCTCGTTCACCTACTATGCTTTTCTCTGACACAGTCACATTATCAAAGACAACTTCACATTGCTTGTCACGTGCCAGAGTTTTAAGTAGAGTACACTTGACCTCCGGGCTTTTGGCATCTACAAGAAAAAGAGTGATGCCATTTTCTGGGTTTTTTGCCTGTTTTGTCCTGGCGACACACAGAATGTAGTCGGCAACATTAGCATTAAGGACAAACAGCTTGGTGCCTTTGATGACATATTTGCCATTATGAGCTATAGCTTTGGTCTTGACTGATGCAGCATCATAACTAGCAGTGGGCTCAGTTAAGGCGAGGCTAAGAATCATTTCCCCACTGGCGATTTTGGGCAGGAACTCCATTTTCTGCTCTTCGCTTCCTGCTGTTAGTACAGTCAATCCGCCAAGGACTACGGTGGAGAAAAACGGGCCAGGAACGATATTGTATCCCATTTCCTCAAGAAGGATTGTCAAATCCAGGAATTTACGTTCGCTGCCCCCATATTTTTCAGGAAACACCAAACCCATCCAGCCCAGTTCTGCCATTTTGTGCCACAACTCAGAGGAATAACCCTGGTCACTCTCATCCAGTTGCCTGACTAATCGTTTAGGGCACTCTTTTTGTAAAAAGTCACGAGCCAATTTCTTTAACATTTCCTGCTCTTCGCTCAGACCAAGGTCCATATTATTCCCCCTGTCTTATGAGTTCATTTAACATGCCGGGACTTATTCACTTTCGCGGCAAGCCAAGACCTCTCATAGCGATGATATTGCGCTGAATCTCATTGGAGCCGCCGCCAACGCCAATCGAAAGTGAACTCAGACACATGCGCATTATCCGTGCATTCATGACAGCCCATTTGGAATCTCTGTCCAGTTCTCCATAGTGGCCGAGAATTCGCATCCCGGCATTGGCTGTATGCCGCATCACCTCGCTAATAAAAACCATCGACATAGATGACTCATAGCTGGGATGAAGACCCTTACTGAACATCCAGGCGATGCGATATGCCATCATGCGGGCAACCTCATTTTCCACTGCTAGCTGTGCCAGCTCGTTCCTGATTAGAGGGTCGTTGGCAAGAGGTTCTCCACTTCTCGTGGTTTCTTTAGCATACTTGATCAGTTCTTCAATGAGTCTCTGGTTTGCGGCAGCATAGCCTATAGAAGAGCGTTCAAAATCCAGAGCTATCACCAGTTGATACCACCCTTTGTTCTTCTGTCCTACCAGGCTTTCCTTCGGGATTCGCACATCGTCAAAGAAGACTTCGTTGAAAGAGTGACGGTTCAAGATGTTTATCAGGGGGCGTATAGTAATCCCCGGTGTCTTCATGTCCACAATGAATATGCTGATTCCTTCGTGCTTGGAAGCATCAGGATCAGTTCTGGCAGCAAGCCAGCAGTAGTCAGCAAGATGGCCATAGCTACACCATGTCTTCTGGCCATTAATCACATACTCATCACCAACTTCTACAGCGCGTGTTTGAAGCGAGGCAAGGTCAGAGCCAGCATTTGGTTCGCTATATCCAAGGCAGAAGATTATATCCCCTTTGGCTACACTGCTTACATAATCTTTCTTCTGTTTCTCAGTGCCAAAGAGTATAATGGAAGGCGCCACCCAATTCACTGTAACTTCCACCTCGATGCTTAATGGAGCCCTGCTGTAAGCCAACTCCTCGGCAAGTATAAGTCGTTTCATGTGGCTAAGTTCCAGGCCTCCATATTCTTTGGGGTACGATGGCGCCAACCAGCCTTTCTGGCCCAATTTACGCTGGAACTCGCGCGCAAGAGCCCAAGATTCCTCAGTTTCCTCCCAAATTCCCGGATCAAGCTCAATCCACTTCTGCGGGATTTCTTGCTTAAGCCACTGGCGAACCTCTAGTCTAAATACTTCCTCGTCTTCGGTAAATTTGAAGTCCATATTGCTTAGCCTCTAGTCTGCAAATTACAATGGCCATTACTCAATAATGGCAATAACGTCATCTTCGAGGACAGAGTCACCTTCCTTTACCCGGATTTCAACCACCCTCCCATTATGTGGAGACTTCACACGAATCTCCATTTTCATGGACTCGAGGATTACAATGGTTTCGCCTTCGCTAACTGATGCCCCATCTTTTACCAAAATTTTCCAGACACTGCCTGTAATAGGTGATGGCACTTCTGTCATATTGACTTACTTTGCCTCTTTAGTCCTCTCCTCCGGTTGGTACAACTTCAGGATAGCTCTAGCTTCTTCCACCGTTGCTGGCTCCCTGCCGATATCCCTTGCCATCCTTGCCGCCTTTTCCACCAGCGGCCCGTTTCCTTGAGCCATTTCCCCGGGTGACAAATAGAAATTATCCTCAAGGCCAACTCTAATATTTCCGCCCAGTGCTAAAGCGGTGCTTATCAAGAGCCATTGCTCTTGACTGATACCTATGACCTGCCAGGCTACTCCAGGAGGAACTACACTAGACACATGTGCCAGATTCCTAGCTGTGGCACCCATGCCTCCAACCACCCCCATTACGAGGCTGACTTGAAAATTCTTAAGTAGTCCCATATCCATTAGAGGCAGAATGCTCTCCACGTGCCCCAGGTCAAAACATTCACATTCTGGCTTCACGCCATTCTGGTTCATAGTATCCAGAAAGAACATTATATCATCGAAGGGATTTTGAAAGACCACGGAGAAGACAAAGTTCCTCCGCTTCGGGCTATATTTGGCATAGTTCATTGTTCCCATGTTCAATGCTGCAATTTCCGGTCTCAGCTCTCGAATATGGCCTATTCTAGTATCCCTATCCACGCCGACAGCCCCTGTGGAGAAATTTATTATAATGGGGCACCTTTTCCTAACTTCTTTCATGATTTCTCGAAATATCTCTACTCTCCAGGACGGAGCGCCATCATATTCCCTGCCATGAATATGTACTATTGAAGCTCCTGCATTGTAGGTTTTTAGTGCCTCTTCAGCAATCTCCTCAGGAGTATAGGGAATCCATTTGCACTGTTCTCTGTTAGCGGCTACGCCAGTCAGAGCAGCACTTATTACTACCTTGTCTGCTAATCCCATGATGGTGCCTTTCCTTTATTTATTTTCCTTTCCACTGTGGTTCACGCTTTTCCAGAAAAGCGGTAATGCCCTCGGCTACATCCTCAGCCATCGTATTAATTGCCAGCACTGATGCCAGATACTCCAATGCCTTCTCATATTCCATGTCACGCATTGTGTAAAAGGCTCTCCTGCCCAGTCTTAAGATAGCCGGGCTTTTGCTGGTTATTTTCTTGGTGATTTCATCCACCTTTGCATCCAGTTGTTCTCTGGGCACAACATGGTTTACCAGGCCAAGCTGTTGCGCCTCTCTGGCGTCAAGTCTTTCGCCAGTCAGCATCAATTCTAGAAGCCGTTTCGGAGCTGAAGTAGATCGGAGCAAGGTTGCCATAATCACATAGGGAAACAGGCCGACGTTTATTTCCGGCGTGCCAAAACGACAATCTTCAGCAGCGATTACTATATCACAGGCACAAGCTAATCCAAGACCGCCTCCCAAAGCATGCCCGTTAATCCGTCCTAGCAACGGCTTGTGTAAGCCCTTGATCACCTTGAAAAGTTCAGCAAATCTCCTTTGTTCTTCGTGGCGGTCGAGTAAACTTGCTGTGGCACTCATGGCTTCACCAAAGTCAGCTCCAGCACAAAATACTTTGCTACCAGCCCCAGTCAGCACGATGGCAAGAATGTTTGGGTCATCGTCATATTTTTTCAGGGCATCAAAAAGTTCGATTATCATAGTCGGTGATATAGCATTCCTTCGTTCTTCGCGAGACAAAGTAATTATGCCTGCTTTGTCTTTTGTTTCAGTTACTATTGTCTGGTACATTAGCTTTCTCCTTATACAGGATAGACCCCGTGCTTCCGGGGATGCCTGAATATCTTTTTGTCCTTGGTAAACTCAAGAGCCCGGAATAATACTCTCTTCGTTTCCCTGGGATCAATTACATCATCTATAACACCGGACTTGGCTGTTTTAAATATGTTAATCTGTGGTTTTATCTCCTCGGCAAGGCGCGCTAACATCTCCTGCGGGTTTTCAGCCTCAGCAAGTTGCTTTCTGGCAAAAATGGATACCATACCCTCTGGTCCCATAACCGATATCTCAGCTCCGGGATAAGCAATCAGTAAGTCAGGGTCGAAGGCCTTGCCACACATCGCATAATACCCGGCACCATAGGATTTTCTGACGATCAGGGTAAATTTTGGCACAGTAGCTTCAGCAACTGCATGAATCATCTTGGCTCCGTGCCTTATTATGCCCGATTTTTCTGCCTTGGAACCGACCATGAAGCCGGGAACATCGGAAAGGAAAAGAAGCGGGACATTAAAAGCATCACAAAGCCATATAAAGCGGGCGGCTTTATCAGCAGCATCAATATCGATGACGCCTCCATAAAACATTGGGTTGTTTGCCACAATTCCAATCGAATAACCGGCTATACGCCCAAAGCCGATAATAATGTTTCTCCCCCACTTCGGCTTCATTTCAAAGAAGTAGCCATCGTCCACGATATATCTTATTAAATCGTGCATGTCGTAGGCTTCCCGCGCGTTGTCCGGGATAACATTCAATATGCCATCATCAAGCAAGGCCATGGGGTCTCCTGCCCATTCCTTTCGCTGCGGCTTTTCTTCACAGTGCTGAGGAAAGAAAGAAATATATTTTTTTATAGCTTTAATACATTCCTCATCTGAATTCACCTCCAGGTCTCCACAGCCACTAATCTCACAGTGGATTTTGGAACCGCCAAGCTCGTCTTCAGTGAGTTTTTCCCCAATCACCGATTTGACAAGAGCT
>JBGPRV010000092.1:0-5681 GCA_041489785.1 Dehalococcoidia bacterium
CTCATAGTCATCAATGACGCCATCCCTATCACGGTCAACTTGAAATAACTCTGATCTCATTCCAGGCGCGGGTGGGGTCATTGACAAAGAAAGCTTTAACTCCCTCCATTTGCTTTAGTTC
This sequence comes from Dehalococcoidia bacterium, assembly GCA_041489785.1. Classification (GTDB taxonomy): domain Bacteria; phylum Chloroflexota; class Dehalococcoidia; order GIF9; family AB-539-J10; genus RBG-13-51-36. The sequence continues at coordinate 122 of JBGPRV010000092.1, forward strand.
TGGTCGTCCTTTGAACCGGGCATTAATGATATGCAAAGTAATAGAAATAGTCAAACAACAGGGCAATTGACAAAAACTTGTATAATCGTTAACATTTGAAAAATAAAGGTTAACGCAATGAAGGGACAGATATTAAAAGCTCTGCGGGAGCGTAGCGATTATCTTTCTGGCGAGACACTTTCCGAGCAGCTTGGCATCTCCAGAGTTTCTATCTGGAAGCATATTCGCAGCTTAAAAAAGGATGGCTACGTAATAGAGGCCTCGCCTAGAGGATACAGGCTGGTCTCCTCTCCGGATTTACTGCTTCCTTACGAATTCCCCGATTTAGAACAAAGAATTCACTACTTTCCAGAGGTTGGCTCGACCATGGATGCGGCAAGAGAGTTAGCTAAGAAGGGAGCCGGGGAAGGGACAATTGTGATTGCCGAAGCCCAGACCCGCGGGCGGGGAAGATTGAGCCGGGAATGGCTCTCGCCAGAAGGAGGAATTTACTTCACTCTCATTTTACGCCCCAGGATAAGTCCCGCATATGCTCCCAGGATAAACTTGATGGCCTCTATTGCCGTGGCCACTACAATTAGAAAGCTCTTTGGGTTAAAGGCCGAATTAAAATGGCCCAATGACGTCTTGATTGAAGGCAGGAAGGTGTGTGGCATACTGGCGGAAATGGATGCTGAAATGGATGTTGTAAACTTTGTGAATGTCGGGATAGGTATAAACGCCAATACCTCTGTTCCTCAGTTTGAAAAAACGGCGACTTCCTTAAAGGATGCGTTAGAAAGGGAAATCTCCAGGAAGGAATTTTTAAGTGCATTGTTAGTGGAAATAGAGCGACGGCTGCCTCTGTTAATGAAAGCAGATTTACTCGAAGAGTGGAAAAAACTTTCCGTGACATTAAATAAGGATGTCAGGATAATGAGTCTAGGTGAGGAAGTAATAGGACAGGCTCTAGATATTGATGCCACTGGAGCACTCATATTAAAAGGCAAAGACGGCTCTTTAAGAACTGTCCTTGTCGGCGATTGCATCCATTTAATGGGGTAATATGATTCCACTCATCATAGTTGTCGTTTACTCCCTGGCTATGATAGGCGTAGGACTGGGGGCGAGGAAAAAAGTAAGAAGTCAAAACGGTTTCTTTGTTGCTCAGCGTCAAGTGAGCTTACCATTCATCGCTGGATCGCTTGTCGCCACCGCTGTAGGAGGCTCAGTAACCGTGGGAATGGCTGGCCTGGGGTTTGGGCGAGGATTGACCGGCGCCTGGTGGCTCCTCGTTGGCTCTATCGGGCTCGTGCTTCTGGGAGCTTTCTTCGCCAAGAGAGTAAGAGGTGCTGCACTCTATACCCTTCCTGAGCTAGTGGAAAAGCAATATGACCGCCGTGTAGGCTTGGCAGCTTCTATTCTCATCGTTATCGCCTGGGTAGGGGTGGTAGCGGGACAAATTGTAGCTGCCGGGAAGGTTCTATCCATCCTCGGGATAGGTTCCGGTGCTCTTTGGATGGTCATCTTTACCATAGTTTTTGTTGCCTACACCGTTATAGGGGGACAGCTCTCGGTAATTCGCACTGACCTTTTTCAAGCAATAATAATTTACCTCGGCATCTTTATCGCTCTAGCATTGTTTCTTCCCCAAGTAGGAGGATTAGACGGATTAAGGCTTTCTCTACCCCAAGCTTACTTTTCTTTTCCGGTAAGCTCTCAATTCGACTGGAAGGCGCTTCTATCGCTTCTGATTCTCGTGGGGGCAACTTATGTTGTGGGGCCGGATATGTACACTCGACTTTTTTGTGCCAGGGATGAAAAAACTGCTCAAAGAGCAACTTTTCTATCTGCCTTCTCTTTTGTTCCTTTGGCTTTCGCTATTGTTTTGATCGGAATGGGCGCCAGAGTCCTTTATCCACAGATTTCTCCTGAGCAAGCTTTTCCTCAAGTAATAAGCGGAGTCCTTTCCCCTTGGCTAGGCGGGTTAGTCCTCGCTGCCCTGGTTGCGGCATTTATGTCTTCAGCGGATACCTGCCTCCTCAGCCAAGGGGTTATCCTGACCCAGGACATAATCAAGCGGTTTCTCCCTTCACTTGGCGAAAAAAAGACTATTTTGCTTACCCGCCTTAATATCATCATTTTGGGTTTGCTAGCGCTGGGGCTGGCGATGATTTTGAAGGGGGTAATTTCTTCTCTTCTTTTCGCCTATACCATCTTCACCTGTGGCCTCGTCGTTCCCGTAATCGCTGGGTTCTACAAAGATAGGCTCAAGGTAACCCCCCAAGGAGCCCTGGCTGCTCTCATAGGTGGTGGGATAGTAGGCTTGATGGGAAAAATCCCAGGTCTCAACGTCCCTCTCAAAGGAGACCTTGGCCTCATAGGTTTTGCTGTAAGTGCCGTTCTCCTTTTCGGAGTGAGCTTCCTCCCCAAAAAGAGATAATCCACAAGGCGTAAAATCGTTCTTGCCATTCTGAGCCCTTTCTCCTTTGTCATTGCGAGCGAAGCGTGGCAATCTCTATCACCCTCCACCGAGATTGCTTCGGCTGGCTTCACCAGCCTCGCAATGACAGGCGAGCCTTACACTGCTATAATACTACTGTGCGGGTTGCCATTATCGGTTTGGGGTTAATCGGCGGCTCAATCGGGTTAGCTTTAAGGCAAGGAAAGAAATCTAGGTGGGAAATAGTCGGCTATAGCCGTCGTCAGGAAACTGTAGCCAATGCTTTAAGTTTAGGCGCCATTGAGCGAGGCGAAACCAAGTTAAAGGATGCGGTAAAGCAAGCAGAATTTGTCATTATCGCCACACCGGTTCTGACGGTAAAGGAAATCTTCTCCAAGATAGCTCCCTATCTTCCCTCTGGTTGCATTGTCACCGATACCGCCAGCACCAAAGTCCAGGTCATGAAATGGGCCGAGGAAATACTGCCGCCAACGGTAGATTTCATTGGCGGACACCCCATGGCCGGGAGGGAAACTTACGGCATTAAAGCTGCTAAAGCCGAACTATTTCGGGGGTGCACTTATTGTCTCACCCCATCAGAAAAAGCTTCACCAAAATCGATAGATAAGGTGATAGGCATGGCTAAGAAGCTGGGAGCCATACCTTTTTTCATTGATGCTCAAGAGCATGATAATCTGGTGGCTGGCATTAGTCATCTACCTATGTTGCTCTCGGCGGCTCTGGTATCGCTAACCACCAAGAATCCCTCCTGGTCTAAAATGTCCAAACTGGCGGCCTCTGGCTATCATGACCTTACTCGCCTGGCTTCGGGGAATCCCGAGGTAAATGCTCATATCTGCCTTAGCAACCAAGAAGCCATAGTTAACTGGATAGATAAATTCAGCCAGGAATTGGAGAAGTATCGCCAACTGGTGGCTAAGGGGGATAAACGCTTGGAACAAGCCTTAACCGAGGCTAACAAAGCAAGACAAGAATGGCTGAACAATTTGTCGGCTTAAAGTCGTCTTCGCCAAGAGCGGAAATAAGAACCATCAAACCTTGTCCCAGGTTGGAAGGGGAGGTAGTTCTACCTGGTGATAAGTCTATTTCCCATCGGGCTGTCATCCTGAATAGCTTAGCCAAAGGCAAAGCCAAGATTGATAATTTTGCTCCGGGGGGAGATGGCCTGGCCACAGTTAGGTGTCTCAGAGCCCTGGGAGTGAAAATTGGCAGAAAAGGGTCGCGGGACTCACCTACTCTATCAGTCTCAGGAACTGACGAAAATGGTCTTAAGGAAGCCAGCAATGTGCTTGATGCCGAAAATAGTGCCACCACGATGCGCCTTCTCGGCGGCCTTCTTGCCAGCCAGCCTTTCCTATCTATTATTACCGGGGATGCCTCTCTTCGTAATCGTCCCATGGGCAGGTTGATTGAGCCACTGAGATTGATGGGCGCTGAGGTCTGGGGAAGGGGGCGAGATTCCTTTGCTCCTCTGGTCATTAAGGGGAGAAAGTTACGGGGCATAGATTTTACCTTGCCTGTTCCCAGTGCTCAAATTAAATCAGCCACTCTACTAGCCGGTCTTTTTGCCCGCGGCAATACCGTCTTGCACCAGACAATCCCTTCCCGGGACCACACGGAAAGGATGCTTAAACAGATGGGAGCCAGTTTGGAAAGCCGAGGAAATTCGATTTCCTTACTGCCTTTGAGCAGCCCCTTAGTTCCCCTCAACCTTCGCATCCCGGGCGACATTAGCTCAGCAGCCTACTTTCTAGTTGCCGCAGCCATTCACCCTAACGCCAAGATAATGGTAAGAGGTTGTGGAATTAACCCCACACGGACGGGAATCATAGACATTCTCCTGGCTATGGGAGCTAGACTGAAAATATATAACGAGCGCATGGAGGCAGGTGAACCTTTAGCCGATATTGTGGTAGAATCTAGCGAGTTAAAGGGGATAGAGGTCGGTGGCGATATTATCCCTCGTCTCATTGACGAGATTCCTGCGTTAGCCGTAGCTGGCTGTGTTGCTAAAGGGAAAACTATAATCAGGGATGCTGGGGAGCTGAGGGTGAAGGAATCAGACAGGATTGCCACTGTGGCAGGTGAGCTTTCCCGCCTGGGTGCTAAAATTGAGCCTTTACCGGATGGCATGGTCATATATGGCGGTAGCCCTTTGTCGGGCACAGAGGTTGACAGTCATTTCGACCACCGATTGGCGATGAGCCTGGCAGTAGCTGGTTTGATAGCCAAAGGAGAAACAACCATCAAGAATGCCCAGGTGGCACAGGTATCATATCCTGCCTTCTGGCAAACTTTGTTGTCAGTGACAAGCAAAGAGCCAATCTAGGCTTGCTGGGCTAAAGGTATAAAGCAAACGTGACAGGAGGGGTAACATGTGTACAGAATTAGTTCATATTGGTTTTGGTAGCGTCATAGCTGTAAATAGGGTAATTGCTTTCCTCTCTATAGACCAGCAGCCAATCAAGCGACTCCTTCGGGAAGTAAGAGAAAAGGGACTTTTAATTGACGCCACTCACGGCAGGAAAGCCAAGACCGCTATTCTTTTTGACACGGGTCACATGATGTTAGCTGCCGTGACAGCGGAGACCATTGCTCATAGGTTAACCACTGCATCCATGCCGTCTGAGGAAAAAGTTGAGCTGTGCAGTGCCTGACCGAAGCCCTGAGCCGAAGCTCCGAACGAAACGAAGAGGCGACAGGAGCTCTCGACCCCTGCTCGTTGTTCTTTCCGGACCTTCGGGTGTAGGCAAGGATGCTGTGCTTGCCCGAATGAGAAAGTTAGAGCGTCCCTTTCACTATGTCATTACCGCTACTACACGTCCCAAGCGTGCCGGGGAGAAGAATGGAGTGAACTATCACTTCCTTTCCCGGAAAGAATTTCAACAAATGATAGATAAACACCAGTTCTTGGAGTGGGCCAATGTCTACGGCAACTATTATGGTGTGCCCAAAGACGAAATAACCTCGGCTTTATCCAAAGGGGTAGATACAATAGTCAAAGTAGATGTTCAGGGTGCCGCTACCATCAAGAAAATCCTGCCCCAAGCAGTATTTATTTTCCTCATGCCTCCTTCGGTGGAAGAACTAGAAAAAAGGTTGAGGAGGCGACGCAGC
>JBGPRV010000093.1:0-5605 GCA_041489785.1 Dehalococcoidia bacterium
AATAATCACTAACCACAGGATAATCAGGTGTTCTCCATCAGCCCTGGGATTACGCAAGGAGCTTGAAGATTACAGATATGAAGATATAGCCAATTTGAAAATCGATAAGGGAATTTTGTTTGCCACCATCACCATAAAGCGGCGATTCATGAGCGAAGACCTAATCCTGGACAACCTCCCAAGAAGTCGGGCGGATTACATTTCCAGGGTCATTCAGGAGAATCTCAGGCGAATGAGTAGCGCCCCCGCATCCCCGGTTACAACCAATCAGCGGGTTTCTCTAACTTCGCCAGAGGACCCTCTTCAAGTCCTCAAGCTTCGCTTTGCCAGAGGAGAGATTACTAAGCAACAATTTGAGGAAATGAAGAGGGCGTTGGAATAGACTTGACTGACGCTCTGATTGCCCTCCGCCTTGTTCCTGTAGCTGTGATGAGATAGGGACGGAGTCTGCGTACACTTCTTGAATGCCAACAAGACGGACTGTTGTGCAGTTAGGTAATAAAACAGGCTTTTGTTGTCCAAACTGAACAATACGGACAAATGTATCACATCCCGTGGGGATGTCCCATTAATCATCGACTAATTATGCGTCACGTATCTCAATGTGAAAGTCGTAATCTCCCGGTTGCCCCTTGATAAAATATGCAGTATCATAGACCCAGCACAAGACAATCCCACAAAGGGATTTTGATATTTGGATTTATGGAATTTATCCTATGTTGTGCTATTCTATGATGCTTTTCTGATAAGCATTAACTAGGTTTTTCAAAAGCTAGACTTTAGGTTGGTTTTCGAGAGATGGCATTTAAAAGATATAGATTCATCAACTTTATGAAGATGCTTGAGACAATGCAAGCCTTTCATTTTGAAGAACGTGCGCTTGCCGAAAACTTCATCCTCGAAGAGCGCTTAAGTGAGGAACGCGAGGATAGTTATGCGCAGTTTCTCATGCTGCCTATGAGTATCGTCAATTGGCATGAGGGGCACCGAGACTATCTCAACCACAGAATACGGCATAAAGGTACGCCTGAGACATTTACCGATGTCAACAGCCAAAACCTAGGATCGGGAGTAGATCAAGATCAATTTCTTGTGAGGGTCGAAAGCCTTGACCGACTTGTAAGAGTGGCTAGAGGTGGTGATGTTGATACCACTGACATAGTGGAATACTTCGCAAGATTCATCAAAGACAAGTCAGACTCAGAGGCCGTCGCTATCATCGAAAAGTTTTTATCGGATTACAACATGGGCTACCGAGATTCACGCCCGATATTTGCCGGCTTCTGGGGTGAAGTAAAAGAGCTTTTCGATGGAGACGATGATCAATGGGCCAACAAATTGCGAGACCGTCTTGGACTTGGTTACCTCAATCCCAAAGGAGGGAGGCCCATCCCAATATTGGTTTTGCGCTACAGAGTTGCCGACGCGGCCCCCGCAAAGCTTAAACACCGAGGTTCTCTTGTTGTTCCGACCGTTTTAGATTGCGGATTAAGTCCATATTTTTGTCCTACGCCGCAAGATTGGCCAACAGGGCAGGCATTAGATCTGACATCTGGAACGGAAGATGATTATGCTTTCACTTGTGAAATACTGCACCAACATATTGAATACGCCCTATCCCATGTTTACCGTGTGGGATTGATCACAGACCCTCCCGGCAGAACTTGTGAGGAGGCGCGTCGGATACACTTTATGTACCTAGAAAAAGACTTCAGGTACTTTGAACAACTACAGTTTAAGGTGGAATAGTAAACCATGATGGAAAAGCACCCTTCACCAATCGAGAAATGGCAAGCGGATTTCGAGCAGCAACCTCTTGAAGCGCTGGACAGGCTGTTGACAAGGCGTGCCTACATGGGGCATCTTAATGAGAACGACACAGACGAGATCCTCTTTCGCTTATTTCACACAGCAACTGACGACTCTCGGATGGCACTGGATCGGGCAATGCGGAGTTGGTTCATGAAATACTTGGAGGTTGCACCACCATCCATTGAGACAGTCCAATGGATTGAAATCCTGCAAAACGCCTTCTCAACTGTTATTCGTGTGGATCTACGTGAAGCACAAGAATGGCTACGGGAAAACCGCGTCCAAGCACGGCTATGGATGCGAAGTTTGTACCTTGACCCTGCTAGAGACCCTGAAGCCGATTTATTGAGAATGCTGGCACTTTGCCAATGCAATTCAGAATTATTGCCGCTCTGGATGAGACTCTGTCGCCTAGAAGAAGACAGACCTCTACATTTTGCTTCTATAGGACTATTGGGTTTGTGCAAGTTGCCCAATGAAGATGGTAGACCACATGGTGACCTTCATCAGGCTGTATTCAGTGGTATAGTAGAATTGGCGAATGCAATTAGCAGACAGACAAGAACAACGAAAGAAGGACACAGGTTCTGGTTACTTGAGGTTCGTGCCTTGATGGCACGTTACCCTCGTGGCCCCAAATACTGGGCAGAATATTTCTTACCGCTTGTATTGTCGGAACCAACAAGCACGGCGGCGAAATGGCTAAGTACATTGATCCCCCAAATTGATAAGGAGTTAGGTCGTCACCGACAACGGGGTACATCTATACGGCACAAGCATCCTGTATCTTGGTTTGAATATGGAGCTATACTTGACCTGTTGGTAAAACAACCTCTCGAGAAAGTTCGACCGAGGCTTGAACAATTTTTGGACAGACATAGAATTTACGCACATCAGACAGGATATGCAGAAGACTTGGTAAAAACGTTTAGTGATGTTGGTTACAAGATTTACAAACAAGATGTCAACTGGGCACTGACTTTGATTGAAGAAGCCTTTCACTGGGCGCCATATGATCCTTATTTGTGGACTGAACGAGCTACACTCGAGTCGTATCTAAATAGAAATATGCGAGCAATCGGAATTTTGTGGGAAGCGAAGCGCATATTTCCCGAAAGTGCTCACACTAGAACCATTCTGGCTAATCTACTAGCAAAAGAAGGCGAGATTGACATTGCTGAAATGGTGTACAGACAGGCGATAGAGGATTTCCCAGAAAATGTGGTTTGTCGCACTGGACTTGCTCAAGTATTGAGAGTGCAAGGCAGACTTAACGACGCAGAAAGAGTGTACAGACAGGCGATACAGGATTTCCCAAACAAAAAAAACGCATACTGTTATTGTGGACTTGCTGAGGTATTAAAAGAACAAGGCACACTTGCTAAAGAAGAACAGGATTTACCACGAGTGCAAGACAAGCTTGACGAAGCAGAGGGGGTGTATCGTCAAGCTGTAGAGTATTTCAAAAAAGATGTGGTCTGTCGCAATGGACTCGCTCAAGTATTGAGAGTGCAAAAGAAACTACCGGAAGCAGAAATAGTGTACCGCCAGGCAATGACAGATTTCCCAGACGATCCCGTTTCCCGTATAGGGCTTGCTATTGTTTTGTTAAGAAAAGGTAACCGAGAAGATGCTGTTTCTCTGCTGGAAGAAACGGTAAAGAAGTTCCCTCAAAATCCAACTGTCGAGGCATTTCTACAGAAAATAAAGGAAGGCACAGTAGATACTGACGCTATTGAGGTCATGTACGAGGAGTTTAACGCAGCCTTGGCAGAGGCGGAGAGAGCTGCCTTATTCGGTAAAATTCCCATTGAGAAAGAGATAGAAACCCCTTATGAAGAACCGCGCGCAGCCTTGACAGAGGCGGAGAGAGCCGCCTTATTCGGTAAAATTCCCATTGAGAAAGAGATAGAAACCCCTTATGAAGAACCGCGCGCAGCCTTGACAGAGGCGGATAAGATCCCCTCAGCACATGAAGCTTTCATTGAAACAGGACCTAAACCTATAACTACATCTCCCCTACGTGGTGTAGAAGATACTAGCGAAACCGAAATTGGTCTGGCGAATCTCTATCGTTTAGCTGCCCGCCGGGCGATAGGGGAAGAACAGATGCGCTATCGGCAAGAGTCTGTTAGAGCCTGCAAGAAAGCATTGTCTAACGATCCCAACAATATTTTTGCGCTGCTCGAGAGAGGCTTCGAATTGCTGGATCAGGAACCACAAGCGGCGGCGACCTTTTTCGACAAACAGGTCACAGACATAAAGCGGTCAAATGTATTGGGATTTCGCATTGGGAATTTGCTAGCTAAGATGCAGGTGGGCGAAGCCATAACTGCCGAGCAGTGGAGAGAGTTGATGAATGAGTTCAGAAGCAGAAGGACTATCATCGCATTAGAACGTGCTCGACTAGAACTCCACTGCACCCACAACGGAGACACTTTGTCCATAGTGGAATCCCTGAGAAAGCAATTGCGGACAGACATCAAGACATTACCCAGGAGCCTATGGGAAAACGAAATTTGGGTGCGTTCTGCTGTGACACAGAAGCTGTTTGCAAAAATTGACCTTGAACAACCCCTAAAAGAAGATGTTTTGCCCCAGCTGCATGACAATTGTGGAGAAAATAACCTAATCTTGCAAGGGGTTACAGAACAAAGTCTCTGCAGCAACATTTGAACACCAAATGCTTGCTGCAATTTGCCAAGAGGGGCGAATCAAGCCATGGTGGCGGATTGAATTCGGCTAGACCTCTGAATTACCAATTGTGTCTAGGGGGTATGGGTAAGTCGGTCCGCGTAGGTCCTTTATCAACTCATTCGGTGTCACACATAGGCCATCACCATAATTGCACAAACGACGAAAAGTTGGATACCAATCCGACCAAGGGTGGGATAAAAATCCGACCAAAAGTTGGCTTTATCAGCTCTGTGTGCTAGTTTATATACTGTTTCATGGCTCGCTGTATCTTCCATATTGATTTGGATGCCTTCTTCGTTTCTGTGGAGCAGGCGCTTAACCCGGAGCTGAAGGGAAAGCCGGTAACCGTCGGCGGAGACCCTGAGCGCCGCGGCGTAGTGGCCTCGGCTTCCTATGAAGCGCGACCTTTCGGCATCCACGCCGGTATGCCGCTATCCAGAGCACGCCGCCTTTGTCCCCAGGCAATTTTCATAAGAGCTAATTTCTCACGCTACAGAGATGCTTCAAACAGATTTATGGAAATCCTTGCCGATTTCTCTCCTGACATCGAACCTTTAGGGCTGGACGAAGCCTATCTTGATGTCACTGGATGTGAGGAACCTTATGGTTCTCCTCGCCAACTGGCGCGGGCGATAAAAGAAAGAATAAATAAGGAGCTCAAGATCACAGCTTCCGTGGGCATAGGTACATGCAAAGTGGTGGCCAAAATTGCTTCAGCCCTTTGTAAGCCCGACGGGCTGCTGGAAATAGCCCCGGGAGAGGAACAAGCTTTCCTCAATCCACTCCCCATAGCCAAACTACCGGGAGTGGGCGAAAAAACAGAGCAGTCCTTAAAAGAGATGGGAATAACGACAATAGGAGAATTAGCCTCGCTGTCTTTAGATACGATAGAAAGACGATTCGGAGCAACTGGAACAGTGCTTCATAGCTATGCAAGGGGGATAGATGACCGAGAAGTAGAGGCGCCGGGTGAAGCTAAATCCATTAGCCAGCAGCTCACTTTCGCCCGCGATACCCTGGACCGCAATTTTCTGGAGGCTAACCTTCACAATCTATGCCAGGAGGTCTGCCAGGAGTTGCGCAGCCAAAATAAAAG